>DASTBJ010000099.1:0-3192 GCA_035712125.1 Terriglobia bacterium | reverse complement strand
TCTGCACCCATTTGGCTCCGGTCGATGCCGTGCGGCTTGGCCGGCGAATCAAACGCTCGCTTTCGAGCGGAACCCAGACGTCGGTTTGTTTACCCACTTCAGCGCCGCCGAAACCCCGCTGTGCAACACCGACAATTGTGTACGGAACGTTTTCGAGAACTATGGTTTTGCCGATCGTGTCCGGCGTCCCGCCGAAACGTCCTTGCCACAACGAATGGCTGATCATGGCGACCGTCGTTCCGTCACCAACTCGATCGTCCGCCGGCATCAGAGTTCGTCCAGGGAATGCCCTGACGCCCAGCGCTGAAAAATAATCACCGGTGACAAATTCCCCTGAGAGCCGCTCCATGGAGTTGCCGTCCGTGAGGGCGTGAAATGTGACGTTGGAGAAACCGAGAATGCTGGAGCATGTTTGCGTGCCACGGCGCAAATCCTGTAAGGCCGCGTACGAAAAGGCAACGCCGGGCGCGCCATTGCCTCGAGTTCCCAGGACCTCGATTATCTCCTCCGGTTTCTCCACCGGCAGTGACGTGAGCATCACGCGATGAAGCAGCGTGAACATTGCCGTATTCGCACCGATGCCCAGCGCCAGCGTCAGCACCGCGATCGCGGCGAAGCCCGGAGTCCTGCCAAGCGATCGCAGCGCGTAGACAACGTCCCGCCAGAAATCTTCAACGAGCGTGAACCGCCACAGATCGCGCGCTTCTTCCTGGATGCGGGTTATGTTGCCGAGATCGACAGGATTGGCGTGCTCGCGCGCGAGGTCGCGATGAAAAGCCAATTCCTCTTCCATTTCCTGTTCGAGCCGGCGGCGTCGCGACAGCTTCAGCAGACTGCGTCGAATGCCCCTCATCGTCACCTCGCAAGGACCCGGGCGACCGCACCGGACAACCTGTTCCAGGTTTCCTCCTGCTCGGCCAGCAGCTTCTGCCCGCGCTTCGTTATCTTGTAGTACTTTGCTTTGCGATTGTTTTCGGAAGCACCCCAGCTTGCCGTGATCGCCCCATCCAGTTCGAGCCGGTACAGCGCTGGATAGAGCGAGCCCTCCTCGACTTTCAGCACTTCGTTAGACAACATATGGATCGTCTGCGCAATGGCATAGCCGTGAAGAGATTCTCGATGAACTGCATGGAGAATCAGAAGGTCTAGCGTGCCCTGTAACAGATTCGGTTGCGGGGCGGATTTCTTTGCCACAATCACTCCCTATGGCGGTCTAGGGGGAGATGATAAACCGTATGACCCCCAGATTGTCAAGGGAGCGAGCCGGGATCGCATTCGTGCCGTAGATGCCTTTTCGTGGCACTAATACAAATAGCCGGTTTGACGGGGAATTAGATATGTCGCGCACCCGGACCGCAGTTGCCAATGGCTTTCATCGTGCTGGATATAGTAAGCTATCCACGTTTGCGCGTTTGATGCTCGACTTTCCCTCTTGCTTGCCGTTCGATTCCTTCGCCCAAACCTGAACCGACGCCCTACTGGCGAGTCCAGCAATATTGTCACTCTCCCGCGAGCGCGGTTGTCAGGGAACGCTCCGGAAATAGAAAACTTAGGAGTAAGTACCAGTGTCTTTTAGTGAACTCGGGCTTTCGCCCGACCTCTGTAAAACCGTGGCCAGACTTGGCTACACCATTCCGACATCCATCCAGAGTCAGACCATTCCGGTCATCTTACGCGGCCGAGACCTGATGGCCGGATCGCAAACCGGCACGGGCAAGACCGCAGCGTTTGCTCTTCCCATGATCCAGCGACTGCTGATTGACGGGAGACCGAGGCGTGGGACGCCGGGCAAGCCGCGGGCACTGGTCCTGGTGCCAACGCGCGAGCTGGCAGCCCAGGTCCATGAATCGTTTCGGAGCTATGGCCGCCACGTCGGGCTGGTCAGCACAGCCATTGTCGGGGGCGCCGGAATGAGGCCGCAGGTTCAGGCGTTGCAGCGAAGTCTTGACGTCGTTGTCGCGACGCCCGGCCGTTTGCTCGATCACATGCAACAGCAGACGGTGAACCTTTCCGGCATCGAGATCCTCACCATTGATGAGGCGGATCGCATGCTCGATATGGGCTTCGTTCCAGCGATCCGCAGAATCCTTCAGACCCTGCCCACGCATCGTCATACCCTGCTGTTTTCGGCGACGTTCGTTCAGGAAATCAAGGCCATCGCCGCCCAATTCATGAAAGAGCCTGTAGAGATTCAGGTCGCGGGCGCGAATGCGGTTGCCCCAAAAATCGCGCATCGGGCGCATCCGGTGACCGCGGAGCGCAAGCGCGATCTTGTCGTACATCTCTTGAACAAGGATGGCCGGCAGACGCTGATTTTCTGCAGAACCAAACACGGCTCCGATCGACTGTGCCGGCAGCTGTCGGCTGGGGGATTCAGCGTGGACGCCATTCATGGTAACAAGAGCCAGAGCGCGCGAACTCGCTCCCTGCAAGACTTCAAGTTTGGCAGGACGCGGGTTCTCGTCGCGACCGACGTCGCCGCGAGAGGTCTCGACATCCAGCAACTGCCGATGGTCATTAACTTCGATCTGCCGATGGTCCCGCAGGATTATATTCACCGCATCGGCCGCACGGGGCGTGCAGGAAGTGAAGGACAAGCGGTCTCTCTGGTCTGTCGTGAGGAACAGTCCCTCCTGCGCGACATCGAAGGGCTCCTCCGACAAAAAGTCGAAATGGTGGCCGTGACCGGGTTCGAGGCGCCCGCCCCTGCAAAAGTCTCGACGCGAAGGTTTCGACCTCGCAGGTCATTTCGGTAAGGACCCGCTCTGGCTGATCAAACTGCCCGAGGTCACCGCAGAACTGCAGCGACGATTCGGGGACAGGCCGCAATTTAAGGCAGCGCGAACACGTAGAGTCCGTTCGTAACCGGCGTTGCTTCCAGGCCTGACTGGCGCACCAGTCCCGCCATCAGGCCTCCGTTGCCCGTGAACACCGCAACATATTGCTTTCCGTTAACCGAATATGTGATTGTGCTGTTCGCAACCGGACTGTCCATGGGAGTTTCCCAAAGGATCTTTCCGGAATCGGCGTCGAAGGCGCGGAATTTTCGGTCAAGCGCTCCCCAAAAAACAAGATCCCCCGCAGTTGTCAGCGTTGCCGCGACTCCGGGCGCAGGACCTTCGTAGATTCGCTGGATCTCACCCGTGGACATGTTCACCTTGGCAAGCCCTCCGAACTTGTTGGGATCGGAGC
>DASTBJ010000098.1:0-10912 GCA_035712125.1 Terriglobia bacterium | reverse complement strand
AACTACCACAGCCAGGATGGTAACGACTACATCCTCAATCTGATCGACACGCCGGGGCATGTGGACTTCAGCTATGAAGTCTCACGAAGTCTGGCCGCGTGCGAGGGCGCGCTCCTCGTCGTTGACGCGTCACAGGGCGTAGAGGCCCAGACACTGGCCAATACGTATCTCGCCATCGATAATCGGCTCGATATCGTCCCCGTCATTAACAAGATCGATCTGCCGGGCTCCGAAGTGGACCGTGTGAAAGAACAATTGAACTCGGTTATCGGTATGGATCCGGACGAAGCGATCCTGATCAGCGCGAAGTACGGACAGGGCGTCGATAACGTGCTGGAAGCGATCGTCAAGAGGATCAGGCCTCCTGACGGTGATCCGGCGGCACCGTTGAAAGCGCTGATCTTCGACTCCTGGTTCGATGTCTACCGCGGCGTCATTGTCATGGTTCGGCTGATCGATGGCGAGATCTCCAAGGGCATGAAGATTCGCCTGATGTCCAACAACCAGGTTTACGAGGTCGACAGTGTTGGCGCTTTGTCGCCAAAGATGAAGGAACTCGACAGGCTGTCGGCCGGCGAAGTCGGCTTCATCATCGCCAACATCAAGGTTGTCGCAGACACCAAGATCGGCGATACGATCACGGGCCATCAGAATCCAACCGCGATTGCGTATCCCGGCTTTCAGGAAGTCAAACCCATGGTGTTCGCCGGACTCTACCCCGTCGAACCCAATCAATACGAAGGACTGCGCGACGCCCTTGAAAAACTCAGGCTCAACGATTCGTCCTTCTTCTATGAGCCGGAAACATCGACGGCGCTCGGGTTCGGTTTTCGCTGCGGTTTCCTGGGTCTGCTTCACATGGAAATCATTCAGGAGCGGCTGGAGCGCGAATTTGAACTTTCCTTGATTACCACCGCGCCCGGCGTGCAATACCGCATTACGAAAACGGATGGCTCCGTCATCGAGATCGACAACCCCACCCGGTTTCCAGAGGCACAGGCCATCTCGCAGATTGAAGAGCCCATCATCACTGCGCTCATCATGACCTCGGATGAATTTGTGGGTGTGATTCTCAAGCTTGTCGAAGAGAAGCGCGGTCTGCAAAAAGGCTTCGAATACATTGCTCCCGGAAGAGTTCTGTTCACCTACGAGATGCCACTTAACGAGATCGTTCTCGACTTCTATGACCGGCTGAAATCCATTTCGCGGGGATATGCGTCTTTTGACTATCACCTGTCCGGATACCGTGCTGCAGACCTCGTCAAACTGGACATCCTCGTCAGCGGCGAACCCGTCGATGCGTTGTCGTGGATCGTGCATCGCGATTCCGCATATGCGCGAGGCAAAGCGCTGGTCGAAAAAATGCGCGAATTGATCCCGCGACAGATGTTCGAAGTGGCGATCCAGGCCGCGATCGGGAGTCGCGTTATAGCTCGCGAAAATATCGCGGCCATCCGCAAGAACGTTCTGGCGAAGTGCTACGGCGGCGACATCACGCGCAAACGAAAGCTTCTTGAAAAACAGAAGGAAGGTAAGCGGCGGATGAAGCGCGTCGGTAAAGTGGATATACCTCAGGAGGCTTTTCTCGCCGTCCTCAAGGTCGAATCGTAGGGCCGGGGCGATCGAGTCCGTCCCCTGCAGACACGTGATACATTACGACGCACATGAATGATCTCGGGTTACAACGATAGGGCCTCCGCTCCGCGGTCGGCCTAAAGAGGTACCTCCACGCGCAACACCGTCTTATCATCGTCCAGCAACACTTCGGTTCGTCCTCCCAGCGCTTCCGCGCGGTCGGAAATCGAACCCGGCGTAAACAGCACGCGATCCTGCCCCACACCGCGATCGTTCTCCACCTGCAACTGGATGACATTGCCGTCCAGATTCAAGGCCACACGCGCGCTGCGCGCCTGTGTATGGCGATGGACATTGCTGAGCGCTTCAGCAGCCATCTGAAATATTTCTGACGTCAGGCGATCGTTGCCCACAAAGCCTTCCGTATTATCGGTCACCTTCACGTGAATTCCCGTCGCGTGCTCGAACTTTGAAGCGAAGCGGCGAATCGAATCTGCCAGGCGGGTATCTCCGCTTCGGGATTGCTTCAGACCCGAAACATACTGTCGAAGTTCGTCGATGCCGTCCGCGGTCATTGCCATCAGTTCAGCAAGCAACGCGGCAGGCTTTTTTGCGTCTTCGTTCGAGGCCCCGTTCTGGTGATGACCGTTCGTCAGGACGCTTTGCAGCGCCTTTAAACCGATCTGGAGCCCATAGTAGGGCTGAATCACACGGTCATGAACGCTCCGCGCAATCCGATTGCGTTCTTCTTCGGATGCATCCGAGGCGAGACGTTCGACGAGACTGATGTTTTCAATCAGCGGAAGCGCCTGACTCGCTACCTGCTGCAGGAATGCGGCATCCCCGACATCGAACGCACCCGGTCGAGAGGAACTGACCACGATTCTTCCGCGAAACCTTTCCCTGTAGTGAAGGGGAACGCTGATGAACGAACGAGCGCTGAGAAATTCCGCCAGGGCCTCACCGGGAGGCAACGGTCGCGGCGAGACGGTCCGGGTACGGGAATCGTAGCTTCGATACGATTTGCGGCTGGTCCATCGCCACACGCGATCGCTATAGACCAGCGCTGAAGCGTCGGCCAGATCAATAAATGGAACTTCAGCCTGACTCTTTACGGGGACTTTCTGACATCTCTGAGGGTCGTCGTTCGCAACGAGATAAAGGGCGAGATCCTTCTCGTGAGTCAGCAGGATCAGCGAGTAGGACGCATTCCAGAAGCCGAGAAGCCGCCGAAGAATCACTTCGATGGTCCAATCTACTCCAAACCGCGGGTTCGCAACGAGAGACAGCTCGTTGAGGAGCGCCATCTTCCGTCTCAAGGCCAGTTCTGCACCACCCCAATACGAAAGGACGTACCCCATTCCAACGATCGTCAGCGGACGCATAACAAGTCGTGCCAGGTCGAAACCGGCATCCGGGGGGACCAGCACAACCATGAGTACCGACAGGCCGGCGGATACGGCCGTCACCATGAGTCCGAATGGATAACCGACCCTGCTGGCCGCGCCGATGATGGCAAAGAGGTAGAAGAAATAAAAAATGCTGCTGACGCCGTCCGTCAAGGAAACCAGAACGGTGCACCATGCCAGGTCGGCCCATACGAGCCGCTGAAGAACTTCGCGGGAAAAATTAACGCGGCGTTGCGACGCCGTGTACACGACAAAGCTGTATGCGATATAGGCGCCAAGAACGTAATAAACCGGGGTGAGATACCGATTCCACGAAGGCAGCAGATAAATGATCAGCAGTCCCGCTGCAGCAAGAATGAGTCGGAGAGCTGCCAGACGCCGATCCGTGACTGCGCCGAGCAATGCAATCGGCTCTTTCGTCTCCATCTTGTTCATAACTAAAGCTGAAACCTCTTGTATAGCGGAAGGCCCACGTCAAGCAAGGAGATTGAGACGATATGCGTGAAAAAGTGGCAAGGCGCTATAATGGGCAGGTGCATTGGCACCTTAAACGTTATCTGGGTTCCCTGGTATTCCTGGTCCTGCTTTCCTTTTCAATTGCTGTCGGTGCAACCGTCGGCATCCTGTTCGTCTACAACAGCGATCTGCCGCAGGTGGAATCCCTCGAAGATTCACGGCCCAGCGTCATTGCCGTTGTCTATTCCGACGACAACCAGGTGATTGGATCCTTTGCGCAGGAGCGACGGATCCTTGTGAAGTGGGAAGACATTCCCCCGGTCGTGCGGAACGCGATCATTTCGGTCGAAGATCAAAACTTCTACGACCACTGGGGCATAGATCTCTTCGGAATTGCACGAGCCAGTCTGCGAAACGTCATGAATGGCCGCATTGTGGAAGGCGGCAGCACATTGACGCAGCAACTCAGCAAGAATCTGTTCCTTACTCCGGAGAAAACTCTTGGCCGTAAGGTCCAGGAAGCGATGCTTGCCATTCAGATCGAGCGCAATTATACCAAGGAACAGATCCTGACCTGGTATTGCAATATGGCCTACATGGGGCACGGCCAGTACGGATTTGCAGCCGCTGCCGAATTCTACTTCGGCAAGAATCTCAAAGACCTGACAATCGAAGAAGTCGCACTTCTCGCAGCTCTGCCACGGTCTCCAAAGAACTATTCGCCCATCCAGAATCCCGAGCGGGCAAAAGCTCGCCGGAATTACGCCATTGATCGGATGGTTGCTGAAAAAAAGATCACAGCACTGGAGGGTGAGAAGGCCAAGAAGATTCCACTCATCCTCTCTCCAAAACAGAGACAGGATGAGCTGGCGCCCTACTTCGTTGAGGAGATCCGCCAGTATCTTGAAAAGACCTACGGCACATCTGTCGTGCAGGAAAGCGGTCTTCAGATCTATTCCACGCTGAACGTTTCGATGCAGAAGGCTGCCAACGTGGCGTTGCGTAAAGGACTTCGTGATTACGACAAGCGTCACGGATGGCGTGGTGTGACACGCAACCTGATGTCTGAAGGCGTAAAGGATCTCTCGACGGCGTCACTGCCGGACTGGCAATTTCCAATTCGCGCAGAGGATATCGTTCAGGGAGTTGTTCTTGCGGTAACAAGTGAAAATGCAACAATAAAGATCGACAAATACCAGGCGACGCTGACACCACAGGACATCGCCTGGACTCAGGCAACGAGTCCGCAGGAAATCCTCAAGCCCGGCGACGTCGCTTTGTTTCTGGTCCGTTCGATCAATGCAGGCGACAACAAGCTGTCAGTATCTCTCGAGCAGAAGCCGGCTGTTCAGGGAGCCCTGGTCGCCATTGAGCCTTCTACCGGCGACGTGAAAGCCCTTGTCGGGGGATACGACTTCAACGACAGCAAATTCAACCGAGCCAGGCAAGCCATGCGGCAAACGGGTTCGGTATTTAAACCGTTCGTGTACACCGCCGCAGTAGACAGAGGCCTCAAGCCGGACGATACGGTCGTGGATTCCCGCACGAATTTTGGCAACTATACGCCGGACAACTACGACGGCGAATTCAAGGGCCCCATCACGATCCGGCGGGCTCTGGCCGAATCCCGAAATATTCCCGCCGTCAAAACACTTGCGAGTGTCGGGATCGACAACCTGATCCCGTACCTGAGGAGGTTCGGAGTAACCTCGAAAATCGACCGCTATCTCCCGACCGCGTTGGGTTCGGCGGAAATCACTTTGATGGAAATGACCTCGGCGTACTCGACCTTTCCAAACGATGGGGTGCGCGTGGTGCCGAAGCTCATTGTGAAGGTTACCGACTACGACGGTAATGAGAAGCCGGAAGACGAAAATGTCCCCGCGCTTCGGGATGTCATTCCGGCCCAGACCGCCCGGACTATGGTCGATCTGCTCCAGGAACCGGTCCGAAACGGAACCGCGACAAAACTTCAAGAACTTAAGCGGCCTGTTGCCGGTAAAACCGGGACAACAAACGACTTCAGCGACGCGTGGTTCATCGGCTTTACGCCATCCCTGACCATGGGGGTGTGGGTAGGATTTGACGAGAGAGTGTCGCTGGGCGATAAAGAGACGGGAGGCCGGGTGGCTCTGCCAATCTGGTTTGAGGCGATGCAGCAAATTTATAAGAACCGCAAGGTGGAGTCGTTTAATCCCCCGGAAGCCCCTGTGATCTCCGGCGTCCCACGGACTGGAACAGCATCTGCGGAAGTTGCTTCCGTAGAGCCCGCGGTGAAGGAAACACAACAATGAAGAACTTACTTTGGGTCGTGATTTTCGCGGTCTGCTCCAGCGTCTGCGCACACGCTCAGACCATCGCGGACGTCGCACGGCGAGAGCGTGCGGCTCGCGGGGCGGACCAGAGCGGCGTGAGCATCACGAATGCGAGTCTGAAAAAGAAGCCGGCAGGCGTTACTGAAGAAAAGCCCGCCGCTCAGACGGCGACCCCGCCGAAGCCCGCGCCGCCGACCACCTCAGCTGCCGCGACCCCGGCACCGGCAGCAGCGGCCCCGGCGACAGCCGCACCGGCAGCGCAGCCGGCCGCAGACGCGGAAGAAAAGGCGTGGCGTGCAAAATTCGAAACGGCGCGCACCGACGTTCGTCGCGCGGAAAACCAGGTTGCCCTCGCGCAACTCGAGTTGAATTCCGCCAACCGTGACTACCTCACACGTTCTTACGATCCCGATGGGAGAGGCCTGGCGGCAATTGCCGCTGCCAAACAAAAGCTCGCGGATGCGAACACTGCTGTCGCCAGCGCTAAAGCCAAGTTGACCCAACTGGAAGAGGATCTTCGTCGCGCAAATGGGCCTCCCGGCTGGGCTCGGTGACCTTCCTCGGTATCGATGGCGGCGGTTCGAAAACCGCATTCCTTCTTGAAAGTGACGACGGAAAACCTCTAGCGCGTTTTGAAACCGGTCCCTCAAACTGGCTCTCCTCAGGCCCCGATACCGCTCGCGAGTCTTTGGCTCAGGGCGTCGCGCAACTTCCCGTGGCTCCGGACATGGTCTGTGGCGGCTTTGCGGGCGCGGGTCGGCCTGAAGGCATCGAGTTCTATCGCGACTGCCTGTCGAAACTGCTGCCCCATGCACGCCTGGTCGTCGAAACCGACGTTTTCATCACGTACATGGGCGCCATCGGTCTACGACCCGGCGTTCTGCTTATTGCGGGTACAGGATCGATCGCCCTCGGCCGGCGAAGTGACGGCTCGATGGTCCGAGCCGGCGGCTGGGGACCGGTCTTCAGCGATGAAGGAGCCGGGTTCTGGATCGGCCGCGAAGCCATCCGTCACGCGTTGCGCGCGAATGACGCGGCGGAAGCCCCGGAGTTTGCCACTGCGATTGCGCACCACCTCCAACTGCGCCACATCACGGACGCGCCCGCAGCCTGGAAGAGTGGCGCGCTTGATGTTCGATCGGTCGCCTCACTGGCAGCCGTCGTCAGTACACACTTCCCCGGGGAACCGGCGAAGCAAATTCTGGAAGAAGCTGCCGGTCACTTGCGTGAGCTCGTTGAAGTGGTGCGAAAACGATCCGGATTACCGGAGTCCTGTGCGAAATCAATTTCCGGTTCGGTGGGAACCCAGCCTTTGATGCAGCAGCTTATGGGTCTGGACTTTGCGCCCCCCGCAAATCCGCCGGCGCAGGGAGCCATTCTGTGGGCTCGTGATAGAATTCAGTCTTCATGATCAGTAGTGAGCTTGTAGATCGGGCATGCGTCGAGGTCGACGGATACACCGAAGATCGCATGATGTCCGAGTTCAACACCTTCTTCCAGGAGCAGCCGTCCATCTGCGACTTTGTCACGGAGTTGACCAGCGAAAGTTCGCTGAAGATTCAGGAACTCTCGCTGTTTCTCTCTTACATGGTTTTTAAGACGGTAAAGATGGGCCAAACCGAGAGCATGGGAACGATCACGTCGCAAAGTATCGAAGCCGCTTACCGGGAAAGTGAAGGCTGGATCGAGCGCATCAACCAGGACGGCGATGAGGCGCAAATTCCGCCGGAACCCGAGCCCCATTTGGTCCAGTACGTCATTTCGGAGCTCAACCAGCCGCTTGAAGACGGAAAGGTGCTTGAGGATGAAGAGAAGGGCGAAGTATTCTTCGTCCTCAAAACCGTTATTTCGTCACTGACGAGGAGTTCCCTTGGGCAAATCTAAAGGCAAGAAGCCCGCAGCCTCAAATGCGGGGAAAACGATCAACGTGCTGCTTATCGTCGGCGCGGTGGCTATTGCGGCTGGGATTCTGTGGTACGCGGTGAAAGAACCGACGCCGGCCGCACAACGCGCAGCGCTGCCTAAACCCAATATCACCACATTGGACCCCGCAAGGTTTTCCGGAAGAACGCGAAGCTCCTATGAAGCGGCGCGTGAGGTCCCGGAAGTGCTGGCACAACTTCCCTGCTATTGCGGCTGCATGAGCGGCTTCGGCCATAAAAGCAATCTGGATTGCTTCCACGACGAGCACGGCGTCGAGTGCTCCATGTGCCAGGACATTGCGCTGGATGCCCGCACCATGTGGAACAACGGCTTTGAAATCGAACGCATCAGGGAAGTCGTTAAGAGCAAGTACGGCCGCTACGCGTCTCTTTCCCAATAAAGCGGCATGTTGAACTACATCGAGCGGGGCCAGGGCCCCGCTCTCGTCTTGATGCACGCGTTTCCACTCGACAGTTCCATGTGGCGACCCCAGTTGGACTTTTTTGCCACCAGATATCGTGTAATCACGCCGGATATCATCGGCTTCGGCGGCTCGCAACCCGCGCGTCCGTGGACGATGCAACAAATGGGCGACGAGGTCGTCGCGTTGTTGGATGAGCTCAACATTGAACGGTGTAGCCTTGCCGGCCTCTCCATGGGCGGATACGTTTCGCTGCCGTTTACCTTCGCGCATCCGAATCGCGTCCAACGCCTTGTGCTCGCCCATACGCGAGCCCGAGCAGATATAGACACCGAGCGCGCCGCCCGGAACGCCATGATTGAAGAGTTAAAGAAAAATGGGGTCGGCTCGCTTCCCGACAAGATGCTTCCGCGACTGCTGGGCGCTGCGGCGTCGGAGAGTGTCAGGAACGTGGTCCGAGCATCGATTCTGAAGACAACGGCTGAAGCGAACATCCATGCGGTAACCGCAATGCGCGACCGCGATGATCAGACAACAGGGCTGGGGCGCCTGGACTGTCCGACGCTGGTGATCGCGGGCTCCGGTGATGCCATATTGAAAGTGGAAGACTGCCAGGCCATGGCACAGGCGATCCCGGGAGCGGAGTTCGTCGTGATCCCCAATACAGGCCACCTCAGCAACCTCGAGGATCCTACGGCGTTCAACCGCGCCGTCGATAATTTCCTCAGGCAGTCCGATTCAGAATGAATTCAGGAATATAGCGAATCGCGTCACGGTAGGGCGAGGCGGGGAATGCGTCGAGAAGACGCTGCGCTTTTCTGGCGTAGTCCTCCGCAATGACACGAGTTTTGCGAAGCCCATCACAGGCCTCGACGCTTCGCAGAATGTCGCTGCTTTCGACGGATCGGAACCCGCGCTCCTGCAGAACCGTTCGGATCTTGTCCGCATCACCACCACGGCCGTTATGCATCACAAAGGAGACAGGAAGCGTTACCTTCCCTTCCTTGAGATCGTTCGCAACCGGCTTGCCTAGGGTTTCACGCGTTGACGTCAGATCGAGAAGATCGTCGACGAGCTGGAATGCCATACCCAGATTCTTGCCAATCGCCGCCAGGCCTCTGACCGATGCTGCGTCGAGACCGGCGACGATTCCCGGAAGTTTCATACAGCCCGAGAAAAGCCATCCCGTCTTGCGCTCAACAATATCGAGAAGTTGGTCCGGTGTTGCCTCAGGCCTGCCGATTAAGGTGAGCTGCAGAAGCTCGCCTTCCACCATCTTCTGGGTCACTTCAATCAACGTCTCCAGGATGTCGAGGTTGCGTTCGCGCAGTGCGACGGCAAACGACTGCATGTATAGCCAGTCTCCCGCGAGAACGGTCATTGGATTTCCCCATGCGGAATTCGCGGAAGGGCGGCCACGGCGGGTATCGGCGCCGTCGATGATGTCGTCGTGGACAAGCGTTGCGTTGTGAATCAATTCCACAACGGCGGCGAGACGGATGGTACTCGGTGAAACCTCGCCAACCATGCGTGAGGTTAACAGCAGAAGCATGGGGCGAATGCGCTTACCGCCGCCCTTCAGAATGTATTCACCGATTTCGGAAATGGTCCTCACACTGGACTGGCAATATCCGCGCAACTCTTGCTCGACTTCCTCGAGCTCAGGCGCGACCAGATCGTAGAGATATTGTGGGTTCAACCGGACCTCCCGCGAACCGACAAGTTTACGCTGTTTCCGGGGGAGAAAACAGCCGCGTGAAATTCTCGGAGGTCCGGGAAGCCAGCTGATCGAGGGTAATCCCGCGGGCAGATGCCAGAAAGCGCGCGGTATCCAGAACGAAGGCCGGCTCATTACGCTTGCCGCGATGAGGCACCGGCGCCAGGTACGGACAATCCGTTTCAACCAGCAGGCGATCCGCCGGGATCGTGCCGGCAATCTCCGCCAGTTCGCGGGCGTTTGGAAACGTGGCAATACCGGAAAACGAAATCAGGAAGCCCAGTTCCAGAGCGGCGTCTGCCAGACTTCTGCTCGATGTAAAACAATGAACCACGCCGCGAACCGGGCCTGCAGCGCGGAGAATACGCTCCGTATCCGCATCGGCCTCACGCGTGTGAATGACCACCGGAAGGTCTGCCTTCACAGCCATCTCCAGCTGCCGCCGAAATACCTCGCGCTGAACGTCGCGCGGAGAATTGTCGTAATGATAGTCGAGTCCGGTCTCGCCGATCGCGAGGACCCTCGGGTGCTTCGCCAGCCCTTCCATCGTTTCAAAGTGGCGTTCTTCTACCTTCGAAGCATCATGAGGATGCACGCCGACGGTGGTGAAAATCCAGTCATAGGCTTCGGCAAAAGGGATTCCGCATCCCATGTCATCGGGACCTGTTCCGTTGCCGATGGTGAGGATGCGACGGACACCCGAATCCCACGCGCGCTGGAGGACCGCCGCCCTGTCCGCGGCAAATCGCGGGTCGTCCAGGTGCGCATGGGAGTCCGTGAGCATCTACTTCAGGCGTGCTCCATTCGGAATGTCTTCGTGGAAACCCGCGAGGATCGGCAGGTCGTCGGCGCCTAGTGAGGCCGCCACGATCATGCCGTTGCTTTCCAGTCCTCGCAGTTTGCGGGGTTGCAGGTTCGCGACAATCACGACCTTTCGCCCGATCAGTTTCTCGGGTTCATAGGCCTTCGCAATGCCCGCCACGATCTGACGGCGTTCGAAACCGACGTCGACCAGAAGGCGTAGAAGTTTGTCCGCGCCTTTCACCTTTTCCGCCTCGACGACGGTCGCGACCCGAAGATCGACTTTCGCGAAGTC
>DASTBJ010000097.1:0-4755 GCA_035712125.1 Terriglobia bacterium | reverse complement strand
GGCGTGATACCCCGATTATTGGGAAGGTCCAAGCGCGCACCGGCATCGACAAGGAGCTTAACCGCAGGAGCATCGAGCGCCTTGGCCGCACGCAGCAGCGGCGTTGTGCCAATCGTGAGCATGCCGTCCAGCCCGCGGTCGTTGCCCTGGTTTCGATAAGGTGGGAACAGCTTCAGCTGCAGATTGGGATTGGCTCCTGCTTCCAGTAGCATGCGGATAAGATCGAGTCCCGTGGTTTCGTCCAATGAAGGGAGATCCGCGCGGCCTCCGTGAGGAAGAGTATTCACATCAACAGTCATATAGAGTGGAGTGCGTCCCCACAGATCCCACCGATTGACGTCAGCGCCGGCCTTTATGAGAACCGCGGCGGTATCGAAGTGAAGATTTTGCGTGGCCATGATGAGAGCAGTGACGCCCTGGGGATCCGGCATATTCAGGTCAACGCCGCCCGCAATCATCGCCTTCACGCACTCCACACAACCTTCACGCGAAGCGTAAAGGAGCGCCGTCAACCCCCCGGCAAGAGGCCCGCCTGCCCGAGGCTCAGAACTTACGTTGGCCGGCCAGTCCATAAATCCCGCCGGGTTATAGCTTGCCGTCGACATGTTGTTGACGGAGGCCCGCACGTTAAGCTCGGCGCCGCGCTTCACCAACTCTTTCACCATCTCCGGCTGGCTTTGAGCGGCAGCCCACATGAGCGCGGTCTGATTCCTTTGGGATTCCTTGGCATTCACATTGGCGCCGTGGTCGAGCAGTAATCGTGCCGCAGCGACATTGGTTGTGCGGGCGATCACCATTAGCGGGGTCATTCCATCCGTGAGCAGAGTATTGGGATCTGCTCCGGCCTTGAGAAGCTTTTCAAGAACCGCGGTATTTCCCACGTTTACGGCTTCCGATATCGGCGTTGTGCCGAATTCATTTTTTGCATTAACGTTCGCCCCGGCGCGGAGCAGGCGATCGACCATGTCGGCATCGGCATTGTGAACAGCCCAGTGCAGCGCCGTTGTACCGTCGGGGGACGTGCCGTTCACATTCACTTTCTGGTCGAGCAGCTTGATTGCTGCCGCGGTGTTTCGGGCCTGGACTGCATCGACCAGCTCGGCTGGACCGGCCCAAGCCGTAGCACAGGCCATGCTGAGGACGAGGGCCAGGGAGAAAACGTTCCGCATAACTAGACCTCCGAAAACGGCTTCGTGCCGTCATCGCCAACCTTGTCCACCTCGAGCCCGGCACGTTGAACAACCGTGAGCAGGAGGTTCGAAAGCGGAGTCTGATCGGGATACCTCAGATGCTGGCCGCCCTTCACCTTTCCGTTCGAACCGCCAAGGATTGTCATCGGCAACGGGAAGTGGTTGTGGCGGTCGCTATTGCTCATGTTGCTGCCCCAGACAATCATCGTGTGATCCAGCATGGTTCCATCGCCATCCGGCAGGGCCTGCAGCTTCGTCAGGAACTTCGCCATGACGCTGCTGTAGTAAGTCTGAATCTTCTGGCACTTGTCCTGTTTGGACTTGTCTGCGCCATAGTGCGAGATCGGGTGATAGGCATCGGACACTCCGACGACAGGATAGGTGAGACCGCTGACTTCGCCCGCCATCATCAGGCTGAACACGCGTGTCAGATTGCCCTGATAGGCCAGCGTGATCAGATCGATCATGAGGTTCAAATGCGCATCTTTGTCCGTCGGCGGCCCGTTCGGCGTTGGTGGCAGCTTCAACTTCGACAGATCGCGGGCTTCCATTTTCTCCACGCGATGCTCAATCTCCCGAACCGTATCGAGATAATCGGTAAGCACGACCCTGTCACTGGCTCCCAGCGTTTTCTGAAGATCGGCGGCTTCCTGGGAAACAAGATCCAGCACGCTCGAGTACTGTTGCGAGATTCTCTTGCGCTCTTCCGGAGAATCGCCTTGCCCGAACATGCGCTGGAAAAGCTTGCGAGGATCTGTTTCGACGGGAAGCGGCGTGTTGGGTGTGCGGAATGAAATCGTACCCGCGTAGCTGCAACCGTACTCGCGATCGCACGAACCACCGCCTCCACGCGCTTCGATGCCCACTTCCAGAGACGGGAACGGCGTATCCCGGGAGATCTTTTCGGCAATCATCTGATCAATGGTCTTGCCACCCCACGGATCCTGGCTCTTGCGCGGCGCGACCCCGCTCAGCCAGGTTCCCGGGCTTAGCGCGTGAACCGGTGGGGCGATCGCGGCCTTGTTCTCGAGTCCACTGATGATCGTCATCTGCTTCCTGAACGCCTCGAGTGGCTTGAGGATCGGCGTGAATTCAAAATCCGTACCTGTTTTCTCGGGGGTCCACTGGCTCATCACCGCGCCATGGGGGAAGTAGATGAAACCCGCACGCAACGAGGGGGCTGCCGCAGTCTGTGCCAGAGCGGTTCTCGCCGGAATCATCGCGTCCAGCAACGGCAGGGCCATGGTGACGCCCAAACCTCGAAGGAACGTTCGGCGGGGCAGATGCTTCTTCGTAATGAACATGAAAGTTCTCCTTATTGAACCGTTGCAACCTTATCCGTCTTGCCGGCTTCAGGAACTCGTTGCGTCTGAAAGTTTGGACTCTTCACAATGCCGAGCACGATCGATGAAAACTTGTAATTGTCCTTTGCAGCGTCGCGGACAATCTTGCGGACCCATGGCATGTCGTAATAGTCCACACTGCGGCCGAGTCCATAGGTCATCAGCTTTTGTGTGAGTGTCTGAACAAATTGCTCGGGACGTTTGGTAAGGGCTTTCCGCAGATCGTCCGGTCCGTTCACGGGTGTTCCGTCGGCCAGGACTCCTGACGAGTCAATCGCTGCGCCCGCCCACCGATCCTTTGTTCGCCACTCGCCAACGGCATCGTAGCTTTCGAGCGCGAAACCGAGGGGATCCAGAATACCGTGGCAGGAATTGCACGACGGGTTTTCACGATGTGCCTGCATGATGGAGCGGACCGTCTTGGGCTTTTCGCCTTCCTTCGTTTCCGGGAACGCTTCGACACCCGGAGGCGGCGCTGCCGGCGGCGTGCCGGTAATCGTCTCCAGGATGTAGGCACCTCGCAGAACCGAAGAAGTCCGGTTGGGATAGGAGCTCACGAGCAGGACGCTGCCTTTACCAAGGAGACCCCAGCGATTGGGGTCGTTCAGCGTCACACGCCGAAACTGAGTTCCCCGGATGTCCGGGATTCCGTAATGGGCTGCCAGGCGTTCGTTGACGAACGTATAGTTGCCGTTCATCAGGTCCATGACGTTCTGATCATCCTGGAAGACGCTGCCGACGAACAGTTCCATTTCCTTTCGAAAGGCGTTTTTGACGCCCGCATCGAAGTTGGGAAACAAGATGGCGTCCGGATCGATCTTGTCGAGATCCCGCACCCGCAACCACTGGAACGCAAAGTTAGTGACCAGCGACCTGGATCTTGGATCGGCAAGCATCCGGCGGACCTGCTGCTCCAGCACGACCGGATCACTCAGTCTCCCCTTCACCGCAAGCTCCAGCAGCGTTTCATCGGGCACCTGGCTCCACAGGAAAAACGACAGTCGCGACGCCAACTCCAGGTTGCTGACTTTGTACGTGCTGCCGGGCGCGGCTGTGGCAGGAACGGACTCGACGCGATACAGAAACTTCGGGCTCGAGAGAATGGCCATCAGTCCATACTGGATTCCCGTTTCAAAATTGCCGTAGGTCGCCCTTCCGGTTTTGAAGAACGCCAGAGGTGCCGCGATATCCTGGTCGGTTACGGGCCGGCGGTATGCGCGCCGCGCAATGTTTTTCAGGATATTGGTCGCGCAGGCTGTCTCCTGGCTCTCGCTCGCGGGACGGCAAATGAAGATTCGGCGCCGATTTGAACTGTCGAGCACTTCCGCCGTCGGGGAAAACGGTCCGATGACCTGAAGTGCGCCCGCGCCGCCGCCCCCACCGCCGCGACCACCGCCTCCGCCCCCTCCGCCACCGCCGGCTCCCGGCACGAATGACACCAGCATCGTGTCGGATTCCGTCAGACCGCGAGGAGCAGTGGCAGTCCCCACTTTGTGAACACCCGCCTTGATGGCGATGCGGCTATTGGGCGTAATGCGAACTCCGTCGAGGGTAATGATGCCGTTGCCGCGGATTTCATATTCGCCATCCGCTGGAAAGTTGTGCTCGACGAACGTACCCGTCAATCCCAGAGGAATACCACCTGGAACGTAAGGATCGCGTTCGTTGCTCCCACCACGCAACGTAACGCGCTGCGCTTCTTCCGTCATCGGAGTGCCCAGCGCCTGAATCGTGACGGTGCGCGCCGCCGTGATGTACTGGTCGAGGAAGGACGGCGACACCTTCAGAACGTTCGCGATGTTGTCGAAGCCGTCGCTAATGTCGTCGGCCGGCAAGAGAGCAGATCCGTCCACATCAATGTCGAAGATTTCCTTGATCGAAGCGGCATACTCGGCCCGGTTTAATCGATGAAGCGATATCGATCCTGGATTCGGATTCCTTGTGGCAGCTTGATCCAGCGTGGTTTCAAGCCAGGAGATGAGAGACTGCGTGGCGGCCGGTTCCGGCTGACGCGCATTCGGCGGCGGCATCAGATGGCCGCGCAGCTTCATGATCGCTTTTTCCCAGACTTCCGCATGTTCGGAAAGCTTTGTGAGATCGAGAGTGTCGAGGGCGAGGCCGGCAGTCTTTGTCCGCTGGTTGTGGCAGGTCACACAGTACTGATCGATCAAAGCCTTCTGCTGAGCTGCGGGGTTTCCCTGCGATTGTGCGGCTCGTAAGCC
>DASTBJ010000096.1:0-6720 GCA_035712125.1 Terriglobia bacterium | reverse complement strand
GATTTCTTCTTCGAGAACCTTCTCTTCCTCGGGCGTCAACAGTTCGGCCTGCTTCAGTTCTTCGACCGTCGACTTGAGGTCCGCGACGATGTCGTTGGCGAGAACCGTGTTCTGTGCCGTGAGCACCCGCTGCGGCAACAGCAGCGCCGTCAGCAGGAAAAATGCGGACACCACGATCGGACTGAGCCCCCGCCAGAATCGCAATCGCGGCATGGCCAACCGGTTGAGGCTGTCGAGCGTTGCGGCCCGGGACCACTGGGAATCCTTAGTCTCAAACAGCGTCAGCAAAGTGCCGTGTCCGCCGCTGAGCGAATCGGCTATCGCGGCAATTTCCGATGGTCGGTAGGCGCTCCGCGCACAAAGAATGACGACGGGAATGACCGAGAGCAGCGGAGCCATCCAGAGCAAGGGCAGGAAAGGCGCTGCGCTACTAAAGAAGATGCGGCAGACGAGTGCAACGCAGCCGGCGATCAGCAAGCTGCCGACTGCCCAGCGCGGCCAGATCTCCAGAAAAAGTCCGACAGCAATGCGGCGAGCAAGGCGTCGCAGGATGGGGCGAACCGAAGCTGGCAGTTCCGTCATGAAGTCCGCTCGTTTCTGACCGAGTGTGCATTATTTGAGACACCGCAGGCAACACGAAGGATCAGGAATTCCGAGCCGGTACTTAGAGGGACACGGGGCTCGTCATTACTTCACCGCGAATCCTGCCCTCGGATCGAATTTCTTGCCGTCCGACGTCCGCACCGCGTTGATCCATATTGCCTGCGGGTCGCCGTTTCGCATCGGGTTTCCGGTGATGGTCAGCTTTGTGCCCTCCTTGAAGTCGCTCGGACGGATGCCTGCTCGGGCGAGCGTGCTCGGGCCTTCGGCCTCGAATCCCCAGACCACGGGCTTGCCGTTTTTGCCGGTCACCTCAACCCACAGCCAGGAATGAGGATTCGTCAATTCCCACTTCTTCACGACGCCTTCGACGGTGACGGTCTTCGTCAGGTCGAACATGGCGGAGGAATGGTGGGCAACCGCCGGCGAGCTGATGGCCAGTGCCGCAAGGGCGGTAATACATGCGACGATGAGCGTGCGCTTCATGGTTTGCTTTTCTCCGTAGTGCTGTCTTCCGTGTACTTCAAATCTCGAAACTCTGTAGTGCCATCTTTGTTCTGAAAGACACTGTTGTTCGGGTTCTCGCCGCAATCCCAGTAGCGGATGCGCGGCGGATCCGACAGCTTCACGTAAGTGTGGTAAACATACCAGGGCTCGACGAGCGCCGGAGGATCGTAAACCCACACGTCGACGCCCAGCGTCTTGTCATCGGTTTTCTGCCAGATCTCGACGGTTTCTACCTGGTCGCTGTAGTCTGGATTCCCACGCTGGTAGATGCCGGATTTGAGCTCATTGGTGTGCATGATGAGCCGGGGCCCATCCCAGAACCCGATGGTGTCGCCGTTCGGAATCGGAATGCGATCTGCTTCGGGAGTATGCTCACGGCCATCGGTGTAAACACGGCGGATATCGTTCACCATTTCGTTGATGAGCCACGTTTGGTCAGGCGTAACGATGAACTCCCGAAGAAAAGGCTCGGTCAGCCAGCGCGGCACACCGGGTGGCGCACACGTCGAGATCGGATCCCATTCGATACCTTTCTTGAGATCCGCCAGTCGCTTCTCGAGCTTTGCCTGATACTCAGGCGTGAGTTTCGCCGAGGTCGGAACGTCCTTCGGCTGATCGACGTCAAAGTTGAAGCCCTTATCCAGAGGACGGGAGTAGACGCCACTCCAGTCGGGCAGCCGGTTCCACTCGAGTTTCCGTCCGCCCTTGGCCTCGTCGCGGAGGTACTTGAAAAGATCCACCGCAGTCTTGTGCTGGCGCCCCAGTTCGATATTTTGTTCCCGGGTGCGTTGCGGCCCGACGGCGGCAGAGGGACCGGTCACCGTCTCCGTGCCCGAACAAGCCGACAAGACGATGGGCAAAGCCAGCAGTGCCGCCGCTCGAAGGATAATTTGATGAGATCGCATTACGGGATCCTCCCCAATGAGGAACGCATTTAAAGCAGTGGACTTGTAACACCTTTCTTTAAGCGTACGCAAGGAAGCGAAGGACCGGTGCACAGTGTCTGACATTCCGACTTAGACTCGTTTGCTCTTTATGCCGAACTGTCAGGGGATCTCCGAGCCCTCCCACGAAAACCCCTGAATTTCAAAAACAACTCTGCATGGAACCCCAAATGCTGCTGATTGTGCGCATGTGCATGAAAGAACACACGATTCCAGGGACAACGATCTTCGACGGCAGGCTCGCGATGAAGGGATACGCACTGAACAAGATGTGTTTCTCCTTCAATGATGCCGTCAATCGCGAGGCGTTTCGGCAGGACGAAGAAGCCTACTGCCGAAAGTTCGGATTGACGGCCGAACAGCGGGCCGCCGTCCGGAGCCGCGACGTTTTGCAGCTTCTCGAAGCGGGGGGAAATATCTATTACCTGGCGAAATGGGCGGGAATTTTCGGACTCAATGTGCAGCAGCTCGGCGCGCAACAGCGAGGCATGTCTGAAGAGGACTTCACACAGATGTTGCTTCAGGCGGGAGGCCGCTGACATGGCGAACATTGTTGGCGCTGTTGCCACTTCTCATATCCCCGCGATTGGCCGCGCGATTGAGCGCAACTTGCAGAACGAACCTTATTGGAAGCCCTTCTTTGACGGTTATAGGCCCGTGCGCGACTGGATCCAGGGTGTCCGGCCAGACTTAGCTATCGTCGTCTACAACGATCACGGTCTGAATTTCTTCCTCGATAAGATGCCGACGTTCGCCGTAGGGGCGGCCCCGGAATACCACAATGCCGATGAGGGCTGGGGCCTCTCTGTGACTCGGCCCTATCCGGGGTTTCCGGAAATGTCCTGGCACCTGGTGGAATCGCTTATTTCCGACGAGTTCGATATCACGATGTGCCAGGAGATGCTTGTCGACCACGGCTTTACGGTACCGATGTCTCTCTTGTGGCCGGGCAAAGATTCGCGTCCCGTGCGGACTATTCCGATCTGCATCAACACAGTTCAGTTTCCCTATCCGTCGCCCACGCGCTGCCTCAAACTGGGTCAGGCTGTCGGACGCGCCGTCGAATCATTCGAAGCTGATCTGAACGTTCTCATTGTCGGGACCGGCGGGCTCTCGCATCAATTGGAAGGCAAGAGGGCGGGGTTCATTAATCCGGATTTCGATCGACTCTGTATGAACAAGATCGTTCAGGAGCCGGAAGTTCTCGCTGCCTATTCGACACAGGATCTGATTCGATTCTGTGGGTCGCAAGGTGTGGAGTTCTTGAATTGGCTTGTCATGCGCGGCGCCGTTCCCGGTGCCGTTGTCGAGAGACATCGCAACTATCACGTTCCTATTTCGAATACCGCCGGCGCCACGATGATTCTGGAAAAGTGTGGCGTGGCACATCCGGACGCAGTGAGTCTTACCGTGCCATGAGTATCGAACGGCGAGCGGAGACTTGATGTCTGTCGACGTCTCCCTTACGACGCCGTTTGAGGTTGGTTCATCCCGCTTTCTCTTCAAAAGCCCGGGATCCCTGGCGATGCCCGGAGGAGTAGGAATCCTATTCTGGGACGTCACCCCCGACGGGGAGCGGTTCCTCTTCGCCGTTCCGGTTGGGCAGAGTGCGGCCGCGCCATACACAGTTGTGCAGAGCTGGCAGACCCTCTTGAAGCGCTAGCCCCGCTAGTCCCGCCCGCAACGATGACATCGGCGTAGGCACTGATTACTTGACCACATCCGGAAGTCGAGACGTCGCGTCAACGAGCTCCAGCATCGATGATACGGTTTGCCCCGAGATCTCGCGTATACCGATAGGGGCGGAGATCGTCCGAACGCCGGAGGCGAATTCGCTCGTTATCGCCGGAGGGCTTCGAATGAATCGACTTTACGGGTTTGGCGCCGACTCAGGATGTTCCTGGCCTGTCTACAGCTATCCACGGCTGTAGGTGTTGCTCAGAACGTCATCACGACATATGCGGGTCCGGGATCAGTGGACTTCCCCTCGGGCGTTGCAGTGGATCGTAACAGCCAGGGCTTCTCGAACGCCATGAGTTTTACGTTGCCATGATCCGTGCAGCCGGGTCTGCAAACGGAGTCGTATCCTCGAGGATCTCGAATATTGTGTCCAATTTCGTAATGTCAAACAGTTCGCGAACCCTTTCGCTCGGCGCAAGAATTCGCACGTTACCACCGGACCTCTTTACTGATGTATAGATGGAGACCAACTCGCCCAGGCCACAACTGTCAATGTAGGACACGGCGTTCATTTTCAGGATGAATTGTCGATGACCAGCCATAACAGAGCGCTGCACGGCTTCTCGAAGGTCCCGCTCCATGAGACTCAGACGTCCCGAGATATCAATCACAAGAAATCCACGAACTTCATGTGTTCGAATAGAACTCATACTCACACCTCGCAAGAGTCTTCACGCTCAATGAAACAAGCGCAAAACAGCGAAAGATTTGGTCGTTCTTTGAAGTCTTTTCCGGTAGTCAACTTAGACTACCGGCTCTGGAAGCGCTTCAGCAAGCTTTGCGTGACGGGCCTTCGAGGTTGTGCTAAGGTGTCGCAATTCAGATATCTACAGACAGAAACTGAGGCAAGCACTTGACTGCGGGGCAGACAGAACTCACCAGACTTCTCGAAGCCTGGGGCCATGGCGATCCTGAGGCGTTGAATCAGTTGACGCCCTTCATCTATTCCGAACTTCGCAAGGTTGCCCAATACCATATGTCGCGGGAAGCGGCAGGTCACACCTTACAACCCACCGCTCTTATCAATGAGGCATTTCTCAAGCTGATCGATCTCCAACATATGGATTGGAAGAGCCGCAAGCATTTTTATGCGGCTGCTTCACAAATTATGAGGAGGTTCCTGGTAGATTACGCCCGGAAAAAACGCTCTGTTAAGCGAGGACGACAGTTGAAGCGCGTTCCGTTCGAGGAAGCAATCGCGAAACCGGATCACTTCTCCGGGGCTTTCGACATCGTTGCTTTCGACGAGGCGTTGACGCAGCTGAAGGCCATCGGTTCTCGAAAGGCCCAGATCGCGGAGTTCTGGTTCTTTGCAGGGATGACCATCGAGGAGATAGCCAACACGTTGGAGATCGGGACGTCGACCGTCAACCGCGAATTGGAATTCGCCAAAGTCTGGCTGGCGCGTCAACTGGGGAGTATTGCCAAAAATGAGTGAAGACTTCTGGGTTGAAGTTGAAGAAGCTTACAGCCAGGCCGCAGAGTTGCCGCCGAACGCACGCACCACGTTCCTGAATCAGGTGTATAGCGATCGGGCGGACATCCGGCGTGAAGTCGAGTCGCTTCTGGAACATCAGGAGGTTGCGCAGCAGCTCCGACAGTCTACGGTGATCATGACTGCGGCCGAAATGTTTGGTGATGCCGAGGAAGATCTTATCGGAAAGACCATAGCCGATAAGTATCTGATTCGAGAGTTTCTGGGGGCTGGTGGAATGGCGGAAGTCTACCTCGCCGAACACATTGCCCTGGAAATGTGTTTTGCACTGAAGCGGCCCCGGCCGGTACTGCGCCTCGACCCCGAGTATCACAAACGCTTCCTGGAGGAGGCGCGCCGAGCCGTCGTCCTCAAACACGAGAACGTGGCGCGTGTCCACGATGTGATTGACGCCGAGGACGACATATTCGTCGTCATGGAGTACATCGAGGGAGTTACGCTCGAGAGCCACCTCCGCGACCTTGCGCGTCCAGTTACGATTGACGAATTCCTTCCTATCGCCCTTCAGTGCGGTTCAGCCCTCATGGCGGCCCACGAGAAACGTATCGCTCATCTCGATGTGAAGCCGGCCAACATCATGTTGACCCCCGGCGGCACCGTTAAGATCTGCGACTTCGGTGTGGCCCGACGCCTGTCGTCGGAGAACTCTAATACGACGACTTCGCTGTCCAGTTCCCGATGGGCGCTGGCCGGAACGCCCGCCTATATGGCTCCTGAGGTAATTCTGGGTTCCAAATTCGACGAGCGTGCCGATCTTTTTTCCCTGGGGACGGTGTTTTACGAGATGTTGACGGGTCGGAATCCGTTTCGTGCGGATACCGCCATCGCGACGACCGCGAAAGTTGTGTCGCACAATCCGGAGCCGATTTCCGTGAGTAGACCCGGCTTCGATCCCAGGTTGGAGCGCATCGTTACGCGTTTAATGGCCAAAGATCCAGGCCAGCGCTACGCCAGCGCCGTTGATTTCATTCAGGATCTGACGTTGCTCCGCCGCGCACGCGACCGGTTCAGAGACCTCAGCCGAGGGTTCCGCGAAGCGTTTTCCGAATCCAGGTGGATGAAGGTCGCAGCCGCCGTGTTGGTGCTAATGGTTGCCTCGGTCCCTTTTGCCGTCATATATCGCGCGGACATCCAGCAAGCCCTTGGCCTTGCGCCCATTAAGGTTGAGAAGAACCTCGTTCCGTTGCGAGCCAGCGTTTATGGCACGGGCGACGATATTCAGGCGTTTGCTGACGGATTCACTGAAACGGTCAGTTCGAAGCTGGAACAGTTCCTGCAAGGTAGCGAATGGACGGTTTCGCCCACTGCCCTCGTTCGCGACCAGGCAGTCACAACTCCTGAAGATGCTCAGAAGGTACTCGCGGCGGATCTTGTTTTCGATGTGAGCCTGGAGTTCTCCGGGGAGAGAGTTCGGGCGAACCTCAAGTTAATCGA
>DASTBJ010000095.1:0-3483 GCA_035712125.1 Terriglobia bacterium | reverse complement strand
GAGCCTTTTGAACCCCTGGTTCCAGGGTTCGACTTTGTTGAAGCCAACAACATCGGAGATCTCGAAAAAAAGTTTACATCTGACGTGTGCGCGGTGCTGATCGAAACGATCCAGGGGGAAGGCGGTATCCGCCCGTTGAAGGAAGAGTTTTACCGCGCGGTGCGCCGTCTCACGTCGGAAGGCGGAGCATTGATGGTGGCTGACGAGATTCAGTGCGGACTTGGTCGTACAGGTCAGTGGTTCGCCTTTCATCAATGGATCGATCCGTCCGACAAGAGCATGCTTCCGGACATGATTGCTTGCGCAAAACCGCTGGGACTTGGAATTCCTATGGGAGCCGTCATTCTGAAAGAACAGGTGGCAGCAGCGATCAAGGCCGGCGAACACGGGACGACCTTCGGTGGCGGACCGCTCGCGTGCCGGGCAAGTCTTGAGTACTTCAAGATCCTCGAGGACGATAAATTACTCGATCAGATTCGTGAGACGGGCGCCTATTTCAAAAGCCGTTTGGAGTCGTTGAAGGATCTTCCCGTCGTCAAGGAAGTTCGTGGAGTCGGCCTGATGCTGGCTATCGAACTGAATGTCCCCGGGAAGGACTATGTCCGGAGGATGCTCGAACGCGGGTTCATCATCAATTGCACGCACGACACGGTCCTGCGATTCCTGCCGCCGTTTATCATTACGCCGAAACAAATCGACAAGTCCGTGCGCAACCTTCGCGAGGTCCTCGCGGAAAGCTGATGGCAGAACCGAAACTTATTCACCGCGAGGTCGCGTTCGAGGGGCGGCATGTCCAGGTTCGCCTCGACAAGATCATCGATTCCGCCGGAAACACATCTGTTCTGGAAATCGTCGTCCATCCTGGAGCTGTCTGCGTGGTTCCGCTACTCGAGAATGGTGATGTTGTTCTCGTTCGCCAGTATCGCCATGCGACCGGTTCTCATCTGCTGGAACTCTGCGCCGGAGGTTTGCATCCTGGAGAGGATCCTCTTGAAGCAGCTCGGCGCGAACTGGAAGAGGAAACCGGCTTCCTCGCCGGCAAGCTTGTGGAACGTGCCCGATTCTGGACAACACCGGGTTTCACGACCGAGTTCATGCACCTCTACGAGGCGACCGACCTGGTGAAGACGCAGACCAACCCGGACGTTGATGAGATCATCGACGTCGAGACTGCAACTCAGGAAGAAGCTCTCCGAATGATCGATGAAGGCAGGATCCAGGATGCCAAGTCCATACTTGGCCTGCTTCGGGTTCTTCCTCGCCGATGATCCAGTGGCGTAAGAACCAGTTCGCCATCACGATATCCGCCGCGTTGATTTTCTTCGGATATACGCTCGTGATGCCATTCCTGCCTTCGTTCGTGCGCGAACTGGGCATCACGTCGAAAGCCGGCGTCGCCTTCTGGAGTGGATTAATCCTCAGCTGCAGCCCCCTGGTCGCTTCGCTGTGTGGCCCCATCTGGGGACGTATCGGCGATCGATGGGGGCTCAGAATGATGGCGCAACGCGCCACGGTGGCCAACGCGCTGCTGTGGTTCAGCATGGGCTTCGCGCAGGACGTCTACCAGTTGCTGGCCCTGCGTGCGTTGCTGGGACTACTTGGCGGTTTCAACAGCGTTTCCGTGGCACTGATCACGCAAGCCGCACCACGAGAAAAAGTTCCACAGGTTGTCGGGACACTGCAGTCCGTGCAGATTCTTGCGGCAGGCGTCGGTCCATTTGCCGGCGGGATTCTGGCGAACATCATCGGCGTGCGATACACGTTCTTTGTTACGGGAATTGTGATGCTGGGATCGGTTGTCAGTGTGTTCTGGCTCTATCGCGATTCCCCGGGGAACAACGGGAACCCACAACCGGCAAAAGGCGCCGCGGGATTCTGGCGGCGTCCCCAATTCTTCACGGCCATGTTGGTGCTCTTCTTCATCAACATGGCAGACCGGACGTTCGGACTCACAGTCCCGCTGTTTCTCGAAGAACTTGGAACGGCCGCCGCATGGGTTGCGGGCGCGGTTATCTCCCTCGCAACGTTTGGAGAGGCTGCGTCTGCCTGGATGTCGGGAAAGCTCGCGTCGCGTGTCGGTGCGCTGCGGCTGATCTCCGTGAGACTGTTTGCCAGCATCGCGGTCCTGGTACCCATGATCTACGTCCATTCCACCCTGCAATTTTCTATTCTTCGAGTGTTGTTGGCACTGCTCGCAGGCGGGATGCTGACGTTGACGGTCGCGTCCGCAAGTGACGTCATCCCGGAGGAGTACCGCGGCACGGGATTCGCCCTTTTACAGTCGACAAGCATGCTCGGAGGCGCCGCCGGTCCGCTAGTCGCGGGCGGGCTTGCGGGTTGGAGCATTCGGTCCGTTTTCCTGTTCAACGCGGTCGTGTACGCCTTGATGGTGTTGTTCCTACGGAGAAATGTCCGGCGCTGAAACTTTCGGCGGCCCTCTCCCGGATCTGATATGTTCACCTGAACCTTAGGAGATCTCCATGCTCAGACGAACTATCATCGCATCGTTGATTGTAGTTATCTGCTTCAGCATCATGCTTCGGGGCCAGCAGCCCTCCCTCCGGAAAGTGAAGATTAACTTCCCTACTCGAAGCGCGGCCTCCTGGCCGATGTTCATTGCAAAAGAAGGGGGGTACTACGCCAACAATGGGCTGGACGTGGAACTCGTCTTTGGCGCCGGCGCCATCGGTGTCGCCATGATTGCCAGCGGTGAAGCTGTCATGACGAATTCATCGATGGAGCAGGCACTCCAGGCAAGTTCGCGCGATTCCTCCCTGGTGATGATGGGCAGTTCTCTCAACAAGGGCATGTTCTCCCTCATGGCATCGAAAAACTTCACCTCGATTAGTCAGCTCAGGGGAAAACGTTTTGCCGTGAGCCAGATCGGCGATGCGCCTTACAACTACACACTGGCGCTGCTCGCGAAGTTCAGCATGACGGCCAGAGACGTCGAATGGTTGCCGGTAGGAACAGACGCGACTGCCCGCTCGGCAGCTCTTGTGGGTGGTCGCGCTGACGCTACGTTACTCACGGCCCCACAGTACTTCCGCGTTGAAGAGCTAGGTTTCAACAACCTGGCCAACCTCGCCGATCACGATGACATCTATGCCTCCACGGTTTACCTTTTCACCAAGAAAGCAGTAGCAGCGAATCCCAGACTTCCCGAGCAACTGATCCGGTCTCACGCGGAAGCTATAAAGCGGTTTTACGACGACAGGGCGTTCGCTCTGAAGGCCTATATCACCTACGACAAACAGGATCCTGCCGATGTGGGGCGCATCTACGACTGGAACGCACAACGAAACCTGCTCGAGCGTGTTCCGTACGTGCTTTCAACGGCCGTCACCGCGATCAAGGAGCAAGCAGACGCACAGATCGCGACTCAGACTCGTGCTTTCGATGCGAAGGCAGTCATCGACAACAGCGCTGTAGATCGCCTTGTTAAGGAAGGCTATTTCGAGAAGCTGTTTGGCGCAGGCATCA
>DASTBJ010000094.1:0-2562 GCA_035712125.1 Terriglobia bacterium | reverse complement strand
AAGGTCAGCCGCTGAGCGGCTGACCTTTCACATTGCAGTCTTCTTGCAGATTTTCAGACGTGTGAGGCTCAGTACCTGCTGTTTCGACCGTAAGCGCGTCCGCGTCCGCCATTGATATCCAGCGAGGACGCCTGATTGTCCCAACTCATTGAAGACGTCATTCGCAGACGGCGCAGATCATAGACATTGCGATCAATCGTAATCCGGTCACCGCGAAAATTGATGTCGCGATAAAGAGTGACTCGGGCGACGCCGTGGACTCTGATCGAAGAAATGCGATCATTCCAGCCCGACCAACGACCGAAGTCCGAGACTTCATCCCCCGTATCGAAGCACTCGTACCGGCCGCGATAGTCTATGTCTTCGTAGATGCATACGTAGTTGTTGCTGTTGCTGCGGCGATTGTCTCTATAAACGTCGCGCGAATCGATCTGGGCCTGACGATCGTCGTCGCGGTACACCGGAGCCGGAGGAGGACTCGTACGCGTTACTGCACGTCCGGTGACACGCGCGGACTCCGTCACGTCGTTCCACGTAAAAGTACCAATCCCTCCCGGAATCTTGTGCTGCGCCAGGTCATTCAGATCCGACGTGACTTCTAGTGATGCGCCTTCAAAATTCTTATTGGCAAAAAGCGTCACGCGAGCATCGCCATACACGCGGACAGAAGAGATCTTGTTCCGGTAATTACCGAGATCCGCCAGCTCTTCGCCCGGACCGTAGCATTGCTGCCAACCGCCAAAATGACTGTGTTCGTAAAAGCAAACCCGGCTATTGGTGGACCGGACCTGCGCTGCCGTCGTCATTGAGGCCACGCTGAAGATCCCTGTAAGTAATCCCAGGATAATCGTAAGTTTTCTCATAAAACTTGGCTCCTCGTTCTCCATAGACGGTTCCAATCCCGATTCGATTCGAGCCACGATACGGCGGGGTCATAACCTGTGCAAGAATAGCCGACGGTGAAACCGCAGACCTCTCCCAAACGCCGAAGAATAAAGCGCCTGATCGTCGGATTCGGAATCGCGCTTTTTTCAGTCTTCTTCGTTTTTCTGCCAATCGCACTGTCCTTTCTGATTACCAACAGCCGCTTTCGTTTTCCGGAGCGCGGGCCGAGCCGTCCATCCGATGTCGGGCTGGAACTCAACGATGTCGAGTTTGAAAGCGACGATGGAATCCCGCTACGCGGCTGGTGGCATCCTGGCGATGCGGCAAACCCCGTTATTGTTTTCGTTCATGGATTGAACCGATCGCGTGCGGAACATCTTGAACGCGCCGCAGCAACACTGAAGCGCGGCTACGGCGTTCTGCTTTTCGATTTGAGGAATCATGGCGCCAGCGGTCGGGCATACACAACCCTTGGAGTGCTCGAAAGCCACGATGTCTGTGCTGCCAGAGAATTCTTAAAGAAAAAAGCCTCCGGACGTGCGCAAATACTCTGGGGCGTTTCTCTCGGCGCATCCACTTCGCTCCTCGCGGAGAAGCGATGCCCGGGCTCGATTGCTATCGTTTCCGACAGTTCGTTTCTGTCGTTCTCCGAAACGATCAAACATCACTTTGAACTGGTATTTCATCTGCCGTCGTTCCCTATCGCAAACTTTGTGATCTGGCTCACTCAGTGGCGCATGGGTTTTGACGCCGAACAAGGCGATGTCGAAGCAGCGGTCGCGGCCTTGCAGGACGTGCCTATCCTCTTCATCGCGGGAGGCGACGATGCGCGAATGCCGCCGGAACTGGCGCGCCGTCTCGCATCTCGCGCCACAAGTTCGGCCAAGGAACTTCTCGTTGTTCCAGGAGCAGGTCACGGCCAGGCATTCGCGCATGATCGTGAAACCTATCTTCAAACGGTGTTTGGTTTTATCGGCCGGACGGCACAGGCGTCAAAGCAGCAGAACTGACGGGATCTAGAGGGCCGCCGAGCGACCTTCTAGAATGAAGGTTGAAACGTCTACTGCGGTTCGCGCGCAGCAGGATTCGAAGAACCGGCAAACAGTCTCGTGCCATCTTCGAAAGTGACGCTGGTGATGTTCGCGGTAGGCGACCCGTTGCGCGCCTGCCAGCCTTCCACAAGCAGCACTGTTCCCGCCTTCAAATCTTCCTTTCTCCAACCGCGCCGAAGCAGAGAGTTCGCCGCGTTTGTCTCAAGCGCCCAATTGACTGTCTTGCCGTTGGTGACAACATCAATGTAGATCCAGGCGTGTGGATTAGCCCACTTCATGTTCGTGAGCTTACCGGCCAGCTTCACTGGCTTGTTGGTGTCGAACTCGGCCGCGAACGAATGGTGGGCGATCAAGGGAGACGAGATCGCCAGCACGGCAGCCAGGAAGCCCATAAGGATTCCGATTTTCTTCATATGTTTGCTCATCGCTCGTCTACTCCTTCTTGTTCTTGGCTCTCCACTCATCCCGCACGTCCTTGAGATGCTGCAAGTCGCCGTTGTCTTCGTGACAGGCGACTTCCAGAATTTCGTCGTCCTGCCGGTTCAAATTCATCTGGATGGTCCAGGGCTGCGTGTAGGCGATCGTGTCGGTGACAGTTGCTCGATAAGTCACCTGATTTCCGTTC
>DASTBJ010000093.1:0-9620 GCA_035712125.1 Terriglobia bacterium | reverse complement strand
GACGGAGGACCCTGCAGTGGCTCAGAACATCGTCGTATTGAAAACAGGCCCCGGCCATGCATCGACGGTATCCCGTGCGGTCGATGAAACGGGCTGGACCGAAATTGTCGGTAGCCTCGCCGGCGATGACACCGTCTTCATTGCCGTCGGTTCGCCAAAGGACAGCCGCCGTCTGGCGGATCGAATCCGGGAATTCCTAAAGTAGCCCTTTTCCGGCGAGTCGGACTTCGCCCTCATCCCCACAAAGATCCAGCAATTGAGACATGCTTAAACCCGAGATTGGATCGGTGAGGTGTGGGGCGAGCTCCGCAAGGGGGACCAGAACGAAGCGGCGTTCTCGAAAGTGGGGATGGGGAACGGACACGATCGAGCTGTCGACAATCCGATCGCGATAAATGAGGATGTCGACGTCCAGGGGACGGGGCCCCTTCGGCACATCGCGGACTCGGCCCGCCCTTCTCTCGACGTCAAGGCATTCCTGCAGTAGAGATTCCGGTTCCAGCAGTGTCCGGACTTCAATGACGGTATTCAGAAACCATGGCTGGTCTTCCAATTCCCTGGGCTGGGTCCAATAAAGCGAAGCACATCTCCAGGGAACAATGCCTTTGTCGCGTAGTGCCTGAATCGCCAGGCGGAAATTCGCGTCGCGATCCCCAATGTTTGAGCCGAGACCAAGGTAGATTCCCATGTCTTGTATTATGATGCACGTCCGAATGAAGGTTCACCCCACGCGGACCCCTCTAGACGGCCTCCTGATCGTCAACATCGATTACTTCAAGGATGAACGCGGCTTCTTTATAGAGTCGTGGAACCGAGCCAGTTTCGTCGATGCGGGCATCACGGATGATTTCGTTCAGGATTCCCACTCCGCTTCACGGTACGGCGTTGTTCGTGGGATGCACTATCAGGACATCTCGGCGCCTATGGCGAAGCTTGTGCGGTGTACGGCCGGACGAATCCTCGATGTGGCAATCGATTTGAGGATGTCCTCTCCGACGTTTGGGCGCGCGTTCAGCATCGAGCTGACGGCGGAGAACAAGACCCTTATATATGTCCCTGTAGGCTTCGCCCACGGCTTCGCAACGCTGTCGGATCATTGCGAAGTCCAATACAAGCAAAGCGGTTTCTACAATCCCGCCGCCGAAGGTGGAATTATCTGGAACGATCCGGAAATTGCAATTCCGTGGCCCTACCTGAATCCCGTTCTATCTGAAAAGGACAGCCGGCTTCCGACTCTTGCCGATTACAGGAAGAAGCCCGCGTTTCCCGATTAGCCTACCGGCGACCGACCATGGCGCGATACGCGGACACAGCTCGGTTGTGCGCCGCAAGGGTCTCAGAGAACGTATGCCGTCCCCCGGTGGTGCGGACGAAATACAAGTACCGCGTCGCCGCCGGGCGCATTACGGCCTCGAGGGCACGCATCCCGGGGTTTGCGATTGGACCTGGCGGCAGTCCCGGGTAGCGGTAAGTGTTGTAGGGCGAATCAAACTTCAAATCCATTCTGCTCAATTTTCCGCTGTATTTGTTGTTTTGCTCGAGCGCGTACACGACCGTCGGGTCGCATTGAAGCAGCATCCTGAGTTTGATACGGTTCAGAAAAACGGATGCGATCAGCGGCCGCTCATCCTCAACTGCGGCCTCTTCTTCGACAAGAGAAGCGAGAATCAACGTGTCCCGGGCGTTCAGCGTCCACGACTCGGGCGGGAATCGCTGCTCGAGTTGAGTCATCACAGCGCGGAAGCGTCCGACCATTGCTTCGATTGCCTGACGCGGCTTGGTACGGATCGCAAAATAGTAGGTCTCGGGAAACAAATAGCCCTCAACCGAAGGCGTCTTCGCATCCGCCTCAAGATCCTGGACAATGTCTACAGATTCCTGGGCAGCATTAACGAATTCCTCCGCAGTGCCAAAGCCCTGCTCTTCCCATGCGCGCGCGGTCTCGGCGACGGTCAATCCTTCGGGGATGGTGAACCGGTGGAGGTATACTGCCCCGGCTACCAAAGCATCAATCGTGTCTCGAGTGGTGACCGGGTGATCGAAGCGATATTCTCCTGCCCTCAGCGCCTTCCTCTTTCCAGAAATCAGGAGGTACGCCATTGTGAGGCGCTCATTGGCGACTAAGCCTCGTTCCCTCAGCATCTTGACCACCTCACGAGCGCTGATACCGGGGGGGATTTCGAAGGCTTCAGAGGAAGTGGGCGTATGAAATTTCCCCATTTCCCGCGCCAGGTATACGTACCCAAGGAGCCCCCCGACGAGGAGTAGAAGCGCGACTCTTGTGAGGTATCGTCGCATTGTCACCCTTTCAGGCTATCCAGATAGTCTTGAAGGATGAACATTGCTGCAACTTTATCCACGTGCTTCCTCCGTTCACGCCAGCTGAGGCCCGCTTCTTCGAGGTGTTGTTCCGCGGCAAAGCTGGTCAACCGCTCATCCCACAAGATAACCGGAAGACTTAGAGTTTTCGATAATTTCGTCGCAAACCGGACGATCTTCCGGCTCTGGGGGCTTTCCTGGCCATCCATGTGAAGTGGTTTGCCTACAATGATTTTCCCGATGTCGCTCTCTTCAGCGACCTGCCGGAGGTATTGCACATCCGCCTGCCAGCTCGTCCGCCTCAGCGTCGGACGTCCCTGAGCGGTGATCTGCAGGGCATCGCTCACGGCAATGCCGATATTCCGGTCTCCCACGTCTAACGCCATTACACGCATGAAATTGCATGATACAACGCGGCTTCGCGGCTATAATTGTCGTCCGGAGGTTCCCTTGAGTTCTAAGAGTAAGTACGCAGCCTTGCTGTTGTCTTCGGTGCTTGTCGTTTATGCCATAGTTGGCGGCAAGTTCGGGAGAGTTAGCGCTCAGGATTCCTCCCTGCCGCAGCTGGAGGTTTTCACCCAGGTCTATCAGAAGGTCAAGAATGACTACGTGGATCCGACGTCGATGACCAATGCCACACTGGGTGCTATTCGAGGATTGCTCGAACAGGTCGATCCGTACTCCGCCTATCTCAACGCGAAGGACGTCGCCTTCTACAAGGATTTCAGCATCGAAAAGACCCCCGGAATCGGCGTGGTTCTTGCGAAAGCCAACGGATTTCCGTTAATCCTCGAGGCAATTCCTGGCGGACCGGGAGCTAAGGCCGGCCTTAAAACTTTCGATCAGATCGAGGCTATTGACGGCACACCTACACGCGAAATGAACCTGGTCCAGGCTTACGCTTACCTCGCAAACCCTTCGGATAAACCGGTCACTTTGACATTGATCGGTAACAATCGCACGGAACCCGAATTATTGAAGGTGAATCGCGAGGTTACGCGAGTGCCCCCGATTGAGGCGCGGATTATCCAAATGGACATTGCCTACATCCGCGTTCCTTTGCTTACTCAGGGAAAAGCAAGCGACGTCAAGAAGCAGATCGAAGACTTGTTAAAGCGGGGCGCAACCAGCATCCTGCTCGATCTTCGTGCCAGCGCGGGTGGCAAGGATACCGAAGGGTATACGCTGGCGAATTACTTCATCGACTCTGGAACTCTTGGGTACCTCCAGGGACAAAAAGTTCCGAGAAAGGTTTTCGCCGCCGATCCGAAGCTGGCCGTGACGAAGGCGCCCCTCGTCGTCCTTGTGGATGGCGGTACGGGCGGAGCCGCCGAGATTGCCGCGGCCGCCATCAAGGACACCAAGCGTGGAACTGTCGTGGGCACTCCCACGTTTGGCACCGGATCCCGCCAAACGCTGATCCCACTTGAGGGCGGAAATGCGTTGCTGATTTCGGATGCAAAATATTACAGCCCGTCCAATAAGGATCTGCAGGCGGATGGCGTGTCTCCGGATGTTGTTGTTTCCAAGAACAACAATCGCCCGGATCTGAACTCCGCTCAAACACTAGAGGCCCCGCTGGCCCCGATCGACCCTCGATCGGAAGCAGAACTTCAATTGGATAGAGCGATTCAGATCCTGAAGGAAACGCAGCCCGCCAAGAAGGCCGCCTAAGCTTCGTTAGTCGGTGATCGTTCAACTTAACGGAATCTCAAAAGCCTTTGGCTCACGGCAAGTTCTGCGTGACATCTCCTTTCAGGTAAATCCTTCTGAGAAAATCGGTCTAATTGGCCCCAATGGCTCGGGCAAAACGACTCTCTTGAAGATGGTATCGGGAAAGATGGAACCGGACGAGGGCACGATCAGCCGAAAGACCGGGCTCAAAATAGGCACACTCGACCAGATCCCCGACTTTCACGAAGACACGACCGTTTTGGATGAAGGACTCCGTTCGTTCGAAGAGCTGATTGCTGTCGAACGGGAGATGGAGCGCCTTGAGCACGAGATTTCACGAAGTCATGGCCAGGACCTTCTCGAACGTTATTCCTCACTGCAACACGAATTCGATCTAAAAGGCGGCTACAAATTTCGTGCGATGACAGAGGCCGCCCTCTTGGGCGTGGGCTTCGATAAAGCATCGCTGACCCGTCAGAGCAAAGTACTCTCGGGCGGGGAAAAAAATCGGCTGGCATTGGCGAAGCTGCTGCTTTCGCAATCCGAATTGTTGCTACTGGACGAACCAACCAATCATCTCGACATTCGATCCATTGAATGGCTTGAACGCTTTCTGCGAGAGACGCCGAAAACTGTGGTGGTTGTTTCTCATGACCGGATCTTTCTCGATCGGGTGGTGAGTCGAATTCTCGAAATTGCCGGCGACCAGCTTTATGACTACCGGGGCAATTACTCGGCCTATATTCGGGAGCGTAATGAAAGGCTGGCCCGTCAGGAAAAAGAGTGGCGGCAGCAACAGGAGTGGATCGCCAGCCAGGAAGACTACATCCGACGCAACATCGCAGGCCAGAAAACAAAGCAGGCACAGTCCCGAAGAAAGATGCTGGCGCGTGTTCAACGGATTCAAAAGCCTCAATCCTCTTCGCCGCAGGCGAAGTTTCGCTTTCTCCCCGCCGAACGCGGTAACCGGTTTGTCGTACAGGCGCGGGATCTGAGCGTCGGCTACAGCCGCCCTCTCTTGCAGCACCTCCGGCTCGATGTTGAGAGAGGTTCACGATGGGCCATCATGGGAGGCAATGGCGCCGGCAAAACGACCCTGCTGAAGACTCTGGTTGGAACATTGACACCTCTGTCGGGCGAGATTGACTGGAGCGAGAATGCCGGCCTCGGCTATTACGACCAGCAGCTGTCCAACCTCGGGAAAGACTCTACCGTTATCGACGAGATCCGCGCTCTCGACAATACCGCCACAGATGGAGAACTGCGCTCCTACCTGGCACAGTTTCTGTTTAGCGGGGAAGACGTCTTCAACAAAATCAGCAATCTCAGCGGAGGCGAGAAATCCAAAGTAGCGCTCGCAAAGATCATTTACCAGGCTCCCACCATACTCGCGCTGGATGAACCGACCAATCACCTCGACATAGCTTCTCGCGAAGCTCTGGAAACCGCGCTCGTGGATTACCCCGGTACAATCCTGTTTGTTACCCATGATCGATATCTGGCCCAGAAGCTCGCGACCCATCTCCTCTATATTGAGGATCAAACTGCGCATGTCTTTGATCGCCTGACTGCGTTCGAAGCATGGCTCCAGCGCGCAGCAGATGAACCTGTTCTGCCAACCGCGCAGGCCAGACCCGGCGCCGTATCCGCCGGAACTTCGCCGTCGCCCATGAGCAAAAATCGACGCGAGAAGGTTGCAGGAGAAATCACGGCCACGGAAGAGCGGATTCGGGCCCTGGAAGCCGAATTGATCAGCGTGGAAGCGAGTTTTACCAATCCGAACGCTGGAACAAACTGGGCCGAGTTGCACCGGCAGCATGCGGACATCCAGAAGTCCCTCGAAAGTCTGTACTTACAACTCGCGAAGCTGTCGGAATTGTTGGGGTGATTCCATTTCGGGTTACAATGGCGGGTCCTCTTGCCCATTGAAATCGCTGCTATGGCCAACATTCGAAATATCACCGTCCGTGGAGCGCGACAGCACAATCTGAAGAGCGTGAACGTCGAGATTCCTCGAAACCGCCTGACCGTGATAACCGGTCTGAGCGGGTCGGGGAAGTCGAGTCTTGCGTTCGATACGATTTACGCCGAAGGCCAGCGTCGTTACGTCGAATCGCTCTCCGCATACGCCCGACAGTTTCTGGATCGCCTGGAGCCACCGGATGTCGATTCTATCGAAGGTCTGTCGCCGGCGATTTCGATCGAACAGAAGACTGCGTCTCGCAGCCCCAGGTCGACGGTGGGAACTGTCACCGAAATCTACGACTATCTCAGGCTGTTGTTCTCATCGGTGGGCGTTCCTCACTGCCACCAGTGTGGGAAACCCATCTCAAAACAGACACCAGACCAGATTGTTCGTCACCTAAAAACTCTGCCAGAAGGCGAGAGAGTGATGATCCTCGCCCCCATCGTCCGGGGGCGCAAGGGAGAGTTCAGGAAGCAACTCCAGGGACTCGCACGAAGCGGGTTTGTTCGGGCGCGTATCGATGGAGTTCTTCACAGCCTGGACGAGCCTATCGAGCTGGACAAGAAGAAGAATCACACGATTGAGATTCTTGTCGATCGCTTACTCATCAAGAACAACATCGAACGGCGTCTCGAAGCCTCCGTCGAGCAGGCGATAAAACTCACGAAAGGTATCGTTCTCGTGGCCATCGTCGACGGAGAAGAGCGGCTGTACTCGGAAAAGATGGCGTGTATCGACTGCGGTGTGAATATTCCCGCGATCGAACCCCGAACGTTTTCGTTTAACAGTGTGTACGGCGCTTGCGAGACCTGCCACGGGCTGGGCGTCCGGTTTGACTTCGACCCATCACGTATCGTTGTCGATCCCTCGCGACCGCTCCTGCAGGGAGGTTTGGCGTCAACGAATACGTGGCTGGACGATGAACTCGAAAGTCAGGTTCGACGTATTGCGGAGCACCTGGGAACTGACGTCACTTTACCCTTTAGTCGACTTCCTCAAAAAATTCAGGATGCATTCTTCTATGGCGTGAAGGAACGAGGCAAAGGTGTCACCGGGATCGTGGACTTTCTGAATGCGCAGAACAACGGCGAGAACCCCATGGCGGAAGATCTCGGGGCATTCATGGTGACGCGACCCTGTGTTGCCTGTAAGGGTACGCGACTGAAACCTGACAGTATGGCCGTACGCGTGGCAGGCAAGTCGATTGCGGACGTGGTTTCATCGTCGATTTCCGACACAATCCGCTTCTTTACAGAACTAAGGCTCGGCGTGCGGGAAAAGCTCATTGCGGACCGGATCGTCCGAGAGATTCGAGACCGTCTGGAGTTTCTCGACGCCGTTGGCCTGAACTATCTAAGTCTCGGCCGAGCTGCCAACACGTTATCGGGTGGTGAGAGCCAGCGTATTCGGCTTGCGACGCAAATCGGCTCGCGCCTTCGCGGTGTTCTCTACGTCCTTGATGAACCGTCGATTGGGCTTCACCATAAAGACAACGCCAGGTTGCTTGCGACGCTGCAGGAACTGCGAGACCTGGGCAACACTGTTGTGGTGGTCGAGCATGACGAAGAAACGATCCGCCGTGCGGATTACGTGATCGATCTCGGACCCGGCGCAGGTACCGAGGGTGGCCATGTGGTCGCGGCGGGCGATCCCGACTCCATCGCCTCAAAGGAAAACAGTCTAACTGCCCAGTATCTTTCGGGACGACTCGCGATCCCGGTGCCTGCAAGACGTCGGTCTCCGAATCACAAGGCGCTGGTGATTCGCGGCGCGACCGAACATAACCTTCAGAGCATTGATGTTTCGTTTCCGATAGGACTGATGACCGTCGTTACCGGCGTATCCGGCTCAGGAAAGTCGACTCTTGTTAATGAGATTCTCTATCGATCTCTGGCTCGAAATCTGTATCGCGCCCTGGACGAGCCCGGCGCTCATAAGACGATCGAAGGTTTGGACCTGATTGATAAGGTCATCGAGATCGATCAATCTCCTATCGGACGGACTCCTCGCTCCAATCCAGCGACGTATACGGGGGTTTTTACACCGATACGAGAGCTGTACGCGATGCTGCCGGAGTCGCGTGCGAGGGGGTACAAGCCCGGGCGTTTCAGTTTCAATGTTAAGGGAGGCAGGTGCGAAGCATGCCAGGGAGACGGCGTCCGGAAGATCGAAATGAGTTTTCTGCCCAACGTGTATGTAGCGTGCGAAGTATGCCAGGGAAAGCGCTATAACAGCGAAACGCTGTCGATTCTCTACAAGGGTCTGTCGATTTCACACTTGTTGAACTCGACCGTGGCCGAGGCGCTGCCGGTTCTCTCTTCCATTCCCCAGGTTCACTCGCGACTTCAAACGCTGGTGGATGTCGGCCTGGGCTACATCGGCCTCGGACAACCGGCAACGACGCTTTCGGGGGGTGAGGCTCAACGGATTAAACTCGCCAAGGAGTTGAGTAAACGCGCCACAGGTAAAACGCTATACATCCTCGACGAGCCCACAACGGGGCTGCACTTCGACGATGTGAAAAAACTCCTCGATGTCCTCAATCGATTGACAGACCTTGGCAACACGGTAATTATTATCGAGCATCACCTGGACGTGATTAAGACCGCCGATTGGGTTATCGACCTCGGCCCGGACGGGGGTGTTCAAGGCGGCAGAGTTATGGCGGAAGGCACCCCGGAACAAGTGGCGCAGTCCGCAAAGTCTTACACGGGACAAGCGTTGACGCAGGTCTTATGAAGGATTCCAAACGTCTTATCGAGCATTTCGTTAACGAGAGCGTCCGCGTCAAATCAGAGTTCTTTCAAACCAACACAACTCTAATCGCAGAAACTGCCCAAAAGATGGCGCAGGCCCTACGGGACGGTCGAAAGGTCCTGCTCTTCGGCAATGGCGGAAGCGCCGCCGACGCACAGCACATCGCTGCGGAATTTGTTGGCCGCTTCATTCCGGACCGGATACCGCTGCCGGCTTTGTCCCTGGCGACCGACACTTCGGCGCTCACGGCTCTCGGGAACGACTACGGCTACGACACGGTGTTTTCTCGTCAAGTGCAGGCCCTCGGTAACGCCGGCGACATTGCGATTGGAATCTCAACCAGCGGCAACTCGCCCAATGTTCTTGCAGCGATTGAGGTGGCCCGCTCACGGTCGCTTCTGACCATTGGATTCACGGGTCAGGACGGCGGCAAGATGAACGGTCGCACTGACATCCTCTTTCGTGTCCCCAGTCGTATGACGCCGCGAATACAGGAAACACACATCACCCTTGGTCACGTGCTGTGCGAACTCATCGACCGAGAGCTTTTTCCCGAGGCGTACCCGCAGGACTAAAGTGGAATCTCGTTACACGATCCCTCCCCTACCTCTCGATGGCGTTTCTACCTATCCGCTTGCCGAGCGCAAAAACAAGGTGACGACAGAGATGTTCGGAAAGGCTCCGGATGGTTCGGATAACGTCCTGGGCTTTATCTCTAAGTTACCGCGAATCCTGGCCGGCGAAAGCCTTCGCAACCTGGTTCGTGCCATCAACTATGCACGTGCTACCAACAAGGCGATTATTTGGGGAATGGGAGGTCATGTTATCAAGGTCGGCCTGGGCCCCGTTATCAATGACCTGATGGAGCATGGCTTTGTCACAGCCGTGGCCATGAACGGCTCTG
>DASTBJ010000092.1:0-4373 GCA_035712125.1 Terriglobia bacterium | reverse complement strand
ATCGTGTGCGGGGTTACCCGGTAGCCGCGCGCCGCGAGAAACGTTTCAATCGCTTCCTTCTTCTCCCTTGTGTTGCCTGTGCGCGTCATGGGATGTCGGAAGTAGCGAAGCTCCTTCTTTTGGGCAGCCATCAGTCGACGCGTCACAACTTCGCCTTTGAGAATCTCCTGTTGAAATTGCTCGGCTGTAACGGTGTTGAAATCCGGATGCGAGTAACTGTGATTGCCGAGCGTCATCCCGGCGTCTAACCATTGCTGCAACAGGGCGATTCGACCTTCGGCGGCCGCGCCTGGTGCCTGAAGACTTGCCTCCACAACGAAAGCGACGGCAGGAGCACGATACCGATTCAATGTCGAAAGGATCTGGGTCGTTCCGCGTTTCGCGTTGTCCAGCCAGCCTTCCCTCACGTTTGACGAGTAAGGCAAATCATCGAACGTCAGTGCCATCCTGCGGATGGGAGATTGCGCGGCACCACCAGGCGGCATTAGCGCAATTAAGGTCACCAGACAAATGGCAGTAGCTTTAAACATGGCGGCTACTCTAGAAGAAACGGGGACAGTGGGCAATTCCTGAGTGGTTCGCCCGATAGCCGGCCGTCGATTTTATGAAACCTGGCCTCCGCCTTCGTCCGGAAAGAATGTGAAGCCGCGGACAACAGGAGGAATATCGGCCTTCTCCACCTCTTCAATCTCGGTGGCGAAGACTCGCGGAGAATCGGAGGGATCGTTGAGGGGCTTCAACCTCCCTTCGCTGCGGAGCAGGTCTACCGCAGCAAGCTCAGCTTCGTCCGGGGTCTTTGCTTCCACAAAGCGAGTGGTGAGAAAACCCATGCGACGTGGTCGCCCTTCCATATTCAACCAAAAATTCTCTCCGTTCAGGAGCAACCGGTAATACGCCATGATATTTGTAATACGAAATCTATCAGGCTTTTGAATTTCCTGCAGCGGCCAACCGACCACGCAACAATCACGTCAAAGCTTCCCGTGACAAGGAGAGGCATCATGAATTGGAGCCTTCGTATCCGGTTCGCATTGCTCGTGATCAGCCTGCCCCTCATCGCCCAGGCGCAGCGTACAGCTGAAACACTCCCGACGACACTCAATGACAAGGACTTCTGGCGGATGATTGAAGACTTTTCCGAGCCGGGAGGCACCTTTCGGTATGAGAACTTCATATCCAATGAACGCTCGATCCAATATGTGATCCCGGAGCTGAAGGCCAACTCGAAACCGGGTGGCGTTTACCTCGGCGTTGCTCCCGAACAGAACTTCACGTATATCGCCGCGCTTCAGCCCCGGATGGCCTTCATCGTCGACATCCGGCGCCAGAATATGCTGGTGCACCTGTTGTACAAGGCGCTATTTGAACTGTCCTCGGACCGCGCAGACTTCGTTGCGCGATTGTTCTCGCGAAAACGGCCCGCGGGGCTGAATGAAAAGTCCACAGCTGTCGAACTCTTTGACGCATTTGAAAGAGTCCCGGGTGACGCAGCGTTTTACGGTCAGAACCTGCGGGACGTTCAGAATGTGCTCGCGAAACGTGGCTACCCGCTTAGTCCAGCCGACTTGTCGACGATCGAGAAGGTGTACGACGTCTTTCATCGGGGCGGCCCGAACATGAATTACGGGTTTGCCAGTCCTGCGCCCAACCCGCTCACACCCAGTTACGTCGTGATGATGACCTCAACGGATCTTTCCGGCCGCAGCTGGAGCTATCTGGCAACGGAGGACAATTTTCGCTACGTAAAGGAAATGCAGCGGAAAAATCTGATCGTGCCGCTCGTAGGCGATTTCGCGGGCCCGCGTGTTATCCGAAACATCGGGCGGTATCTCAAGGAGCGCGAGGCGACGGTCACCGCGTTCTATGTTTCGAATGTGGAGCGCTACCTCGCCGGACCACAGTGGCAGTCGTTTTATTCTAATGTCGCCGCGCTTCCCGTCGATGCTTCCAGTGTGTTCATTCGCTTTGTCGACAATGACTTCACACGTCTGCTGCAAGGGTGGACACCTGGAAAGGACGTCCAGACCGGACTGATTCCCATGCTTGAGCTGGTCAATCTGCACAATGCCGGCCGCCTGCCCACATATCCGGAACTTCTGCGGAGGCAGAAGGCGCTGCCCTGACGAAAATCGGGTTTGGCCGGTCTGGCCGCGATTTCGTCTGCTAGACCGCTGGCCCGAGATCGCGGCTCTTAAAGAAGCCGCGGCAAAGTACGAAATGCTGCAGACTGAACTTCTCGGCGGTTCGGACCTTGGCGTCCTGGATCGGCTCCTGTGTTAAGCTCTGCCGTGTTCTGGAGCCCCCAATGCCTTTTAAGAAGCTCTTCTTCTCAGGAGTTTTGACCGCGCTTTTGCAGGTCTCCGTGGCCCAGGCTCAATCGCAAACCAAAACGAAAGTGCTTCTGATCGGCACAGGGGGCACGATCGCCGGCGAAGCGCGGGTGGTTGGTGGAGCGACCTATGACTCAGGGAAACTTGCGGTTGAGGCTCTGCTGGAAACGATCCCCGAAGTTAAAGACGAATTCGAACTTGAAGGCCGACAGCTCGCTGATCCTGAAAGCGCAACTGCCGACAACCCCGCTGGCGCCGTTAACGTTAACAGCAGCTTCATTCGAGAGCGGCACTGGCTGATCCTGGCTCGCTGGATTCAGGAGGCCCTGGAAGGCGATCGGTTTGATGCGGTTATCGTAACGCACGGTACCGACACTCTCGAGGAGACCGCGTTCTTTCTTCAGCTGACCGTGAAAAGCTCCAAGCCAGTCTTCGTTGTTGGTGCCATGAGGCCATCGAGAAACAACGCCGATCCCGACGGGCCCGACAACCTGAGGGGGGCATTCCGGCTGGCTCTCGACAATCGAAGCCGCAACAAGGGCGTCCTTGTTGTCGCTCAATTTCGAGTTTTTCCGGCTTACGACGTCACCAAAGTTCGTACATACCCCTCCAATCTGCCGATCAAGAGCGAAGACTTGCCGGTTCCTTTTGACGCACCAAACTTCGGCTCACTGGCATCCATCCAGAAAACGGGTAGGACTCTCAAGGATTGGCGTATTACCTGGAACGATAGAAATCGCCTGCTTCAGGAGGACCGAAAGGCGTTGGAGCTCAAGTTCGACGCCGCTAAGCTCGTTTCCCTTCCCGAAGTGCCTGTTCTGTCGCAAGAAGTGGGTAACCAGGCGAAGGAACTCATCCGCGACTACTATCTTCAGCAGAAGCCTGAAATCCGCAGCTTTGTTTTGATGGGTTCGGGTAATTGCGCGCTTACACGCGAGACCCGCGACTACATTGCGGCGCTTGCCTCCAGGCCGGACCTCGTTTTTGTGCGGTCGTCGCACACGGCCTCGACGCACTGTCACCTCAAGCGAGAGGATCTGTGGCCGAATGTACTGGGAGCGGCTACGCTCAACCCGCGTCACTTCAAGATCCTTTTGCAACTTTTTCAGGCCGCGTTTGATTCCGACCGCAAAGAGCGAGAGACCTTTCGAGATGCCCTGACAGCTTATTTGCGCGAACGGGTTCCTTATCCGTACGGACTACTCCCCGACTAAACAAGTTTCGAGGTGTTTTGATCCCGATCTTACAAATGCAAACAACGAGTGTTGCCCGGGTTTTTCTGCGTTAGTTCGAGAGAGTAATCGAGCGCACTTCGATAGTCGTCGTCCTGGCGTTAAGCGTCCCCGTAACGGTGACCTTCTTCCCCGCGAATTTTTCCGACAACCGCTGGTCGCTGAGCCTATACGTTTGCCTGCCATCGAACAGGACATACAAGGCCGCATGGGCGTGCTTGCAGGCAATGGCGCACTCGGCATCGGTGGCGCCCATGCGCATTCGGGAATGATCGGCGCCGGGGCACATATCATCTGAAATGGTTCCAGCAAACTTTTGTCCGCCCTGAGGGAGGACAAAAGTCGCAAGGATAATCAAACAATAAAGCGCCGGCTTCATGGCGGAGCTAACGAAAGTTCGTCAGTGTCCGGGCATCATGATATGCGCGGCAGATGAGCCGGCATTCATGATCCACGCTCCGCCCTGGTTTCCATTCTCAGGCAATCCCAGCGACTGACCGGTCGCGCCCGGCACGGCGATCGTCGCGTGCGAACGTGCTTGAGCCTGGCTGGGACCGGTCATGTTGTAAAACACCGACCCGAACTCAGGCTTGGGCCACTTGCCGGCTTTTTCTGCAGCCTCGAATGCAGCTCGCCGTTCATTCGGATCGGCAGTGCTTGCTTCGATTCTTAAGCTCGTTGCGACGCGTTCCAGGTTGGCAACGCTGGTGCACTCGACAGAAAAGGGTTGTCCACCGGAAGGAACGGGTCTCTCATAACAAACCAGGCGGTTCGTTCCCTTTCGCAGCGTGTCGTAGGTAAAATCGCTTTT
>DASTBJ010000091.1:0-7354 GCA_035712125.1 Terriglobia bacterium | reverse complement strand
GCCTCGGGCGTAAACAATATCCCCCTGTGCAAAGTAGCTGTCGTAACTCAAACCGCCATAGATGGAGAATCGCTCATCAAAGGCGTAGGAAAGGGTGAAGGTGTTGGCTCGAATGCGATTGTCGTAGTTGGACTCCGTCAGGCTCGAAGTCACCACGCGAAGCGTATTTTCGAGGGATAAGTTCGAGAGAATCTCAAATCGCACGGCAACATGTCCGGCGACGGTGGTATGCGGGGAAATCGCGGTATAGGACCGATCGCTAATCCGTGTATGCACATCACCCTTGAAACTGAGTCTCGACCAAGGCCGATAGCCGAATCGCAATTCCGGTCGAACATGTGTTGTGTCGAGTGTACGGGCGCCATCAATGACCCCATCTTCCCGGGATTCGATATCAAGATTGGACAGACGAACTCCCGGACTCAAGATCAGTTCAGGTCGCGGCGTGAACACCATATTAAGGGCCAGATCGTGAAGATTGCTTCGCCATTCAATCTCCTTCTCGCCCGTGCTGGAAGTGGTGCCGTTAAACAGACTTTGAACTCTGAGATTCGTATCACTCGTATAGCGCGAATACCGATAGTCGGCATTGAACATCCACCAGTTCCGCAATTGCCAGGTGATCCCCTGATTCACGGTATGGTAGGGTTCGATCACTGTCGCGCGACCGCCTTCGCTGACACTGTATGGGGCCAGCCCACCCGTGCTGCCCGGGCCGATCCCGCTGAAGGACATGTCCAGAGTTGCCGGTCCGCTATAACGCTGATACATGTAACTGCCGCGCCAGTCGATGCTGTCGGTCAGCCGGCCTCTGAACGCAAAGTCACTCACGGGCGTGGTCATACGCCGGGTTTGAGACCATGAAAGCTGGTTGAGGGGCTCCGATGCAGACAGAGTCGCAGGGTTAATGCTGACCTCCCCATTCATGACGGGAGTCATGGAAATGGTTTCATTGAAGGTCTGGAAGCCAGCCTTGTAGTGAAAATCCCAGTCGCGCCATGAGTAGTCGATCCCACCAGTAAAACGATTCGTATCATCCCGGAGGGGCGCCACCAGGGGATAAGGATTTGCCCTGGCAAAAGCTGCCCAGAACGAAGGCGCACCAAAGAAGTCCGGTGATCGCGTCGTCAGCAGCGAGCCGTCTGTTGTAGTCCTATAGAAATCGAGATTGAAACGCAGTCGGTTTGTCGCATGAATCGTCATCGTTGCCGATCCCATCTTTCTGACAGTCGTCCAGTCGTGGTGATCGGTCAACCCGGTTGACAAAGCCGGCGCCGCAGCGGTGATCGGCAATACAACATCATCATTCTGGTTTCGATAGTAGTAACTCTGCCGCCACTGCACTCGCAGGTCGTAGAGGTTGGTCTTGGCGACCACGAGGTCACCGGCGGCAAAGGGTTCTCCACCAATCCCGCTTACGGACAACGAATAGTTATCTGCGAAGCGATTGGTTCTTTCGAGTGCATCCCCATGCAGATTGAAGTCAAAGAGCCGAAATCCGTCCCTCAGATTGAACATCTGCTCATATTGCGGACGATAGCCCTTGACGTCTGTGAGGCGGTATCCGACCGTGACTTCTCCATGGCTTTCGAAGCTTTCGGCACGGCTACCGGCAGAGGGCTCCTGTCCGAACACGGAGATGCCGGCCGCGGTGAACAGCAACATGGCAGCTGACAAGCGTTTTGTAGTAACCCAGGTGATCTTCATCGCAGCAAATTCACATCAAAGTTGGAACCATGAATGGCAACATGACATCGCGTGCATTCCCCGCTGGTTTGAAAACCAAGCCGACCATGTGGAGCCTGACTCAAAAGATGAAAACCCGTATGGCACTGAAGGCACAGCTGACGGCCTTCCCGCCGAACCAGCAACATGCGATTCGCGGAACCGTGAGGGCTATGGCACGCACCGCATCCTTCCACTTTCGCTGCCGGATGCTCATGCACGTAGGGTCCACGCTTGTCGACATGGCACTGCACGCAGGTTTCGGTCTGGGTCTTGACGAGACTGGATGGATTCAGCGTTCCGTGCGGGCTATGACAATCCGAGCACTTCATTAATCCTTCAGGGACCCGGTGATGCACCGGCTGCGCGAACTGGCCGCGGACCGTCGCATGGCACGTATAACAAAGGTCCGGCTGGGAGGTCTTCAGCAGGCTGCTTGACAGCCATCGCGTCTCGTCGGCGCGCTCCGGAACCTGGAAGAAGTGCGGCTGCGCAGCTGGAGCACTTCCCTTACTCGGATCCTTGACCGCGTTTACCAGGTGAGTGGCATGACAGCCACTACACGACACCGCCGATGACAGATGCCCCGAATGGAGAAACGAATCCTGCTGCTTGCTGGTCTTGTGACAACTAAGGCAACGTTCGGAGTTTTCCTTCGGGCTGGCGCGAAACGCAAAGATGAGCTTGTTGGCCTCCAACGTCTTGGCCTCATCACCTCGCGCCGCTTCCTGTCCGTCAACATGGGCCTTACCAGGGCCGTGGCAGGACTCGCAACTCATGACCGTCATGCCTGCATGTTCCAGTCGGGCGTGCGATGTTTTATTGAATTGCGTGACTTCTGCGCGATGACACGCGCGACAACGGTCATTGCCGACAAGGTCATCGGGCGACGGCGGTGGTCCAGGCAGAGTCCATGCGACCGACGGCCCGGCTGGTGGACCCGCCAGACGTTGCGTCAACGCGACTCGACCACCGGCAAGAACGCATCCGGTAAAGAGTAAAATGACCCACCCGCGATAGTGTCTGACCATCATTAACTCTTGCCCCTTCTACCTTTTACGGGCGGAATCAGCAGGACAGGACAAACGCCCGCCAGTTCGCGCAGAGTTCTCTCGGCCGTGCTGCCAACGAGAGCACGATCGATCAGAGCCTTGCCATGGATGTTCATCACAAGCAGGTCAAAAGACCCGGACTTCGCGAAACCAGGAACAACCTTCGACGGCACGCCATCTTCGATTCGCGTTTCGATCTCGCACGAATCGAAAGCTTTTTCCGGGATCAGCTTCTGTAATTGCACCTCAATGCCCCGCACAAGGGCATCGCGATACTTTCCTGCGGCATCCGCAGCGACATCATGCAGGACGTGCAACAGCGTGACTTTCGCGCGGTTCCGCTCGCCGATCGAAAGGGCATGATTCACTGCCTCAACGGTTCCAGCGGAGAAATCCGTCGTGACAAGGATGCGCCGAATCTTAGGCGGAGCAGTCGCGCCCTTGCCTGCAACTCCTATCGTGAGCAGTGGCACCGGACAATGCCGGATCATCCGCTCCGTCACCGAGCCGAGAACGAGCCGCTCGAACCCTCGCCTTCCGTGCGTACCCATCACAACCAGATCGGCTTTCTGATTCTTAATGGAGTGGAGAATCCCGAGATCAATGTCTCCCAGGCGTACTTCTGTGGTCACGTCGACCTGAGCCTTTGCCGCGCGCTCCTTGAGTTTTTGAAGCATGCGCCTGGATTCTTTCTCGAGGTTCGTCGTCAAGTCTTCGACGCTGAAGGGAGCACCGTAGGCCGCAGGAATCATCGTGGCGACGACGTGCAGCGCGTGAACTCTCGCACCATAGTTGGCTGCGATCTTTAGGGCGTAGTCGAAGGCTCTGGAAGAGGCCTTGAAAAAATCCACCGGGCACAGGATTGTTTTGAACTGGACCATGTATCCTCCGCTTGAGCGCTTTAGCATTTTCATTGCCTAACTGGAGTTTGTTGACTTCCTGGCAAACGATTGCGGCAACGGCGTGACGCATCGTCGCCTTCATCCCTGAAGTGCGGCTGTCAAGCCTATCAAAAGAGTTGATAACTCGTGAGTTCGAAATAGCGGAGATAGAGGAACGCGGAATGCATCGCTGCACTCGAGGAGATTCGATGCAAACAATACTTATCACGGATGACGACACAGCCTGCCGCGACACGATCCAGCGTACGCTTGAGCGACAGGGTTACAGAGTCGAAAGCGCCGCGGGCGTCGATGACGCTCTCGATGCCATCCGCCAAACTTCGTTTGACTTGATTGTCTGCGATTTCAGAATGCCGGGTAAGACGGGTCTTGATCTTCTAGTCGAGCTCAACAAGCGCGACACCCACATCCCCGTCCTTATGGTTTCCGCCTACGCCGACCCTCGCACCGAAGCCGCTGTCGTTCAACTGGGCGCAGCAGGACTCTTAAGGAAGCCGTTTCGCCGACAAGATCTGCTGGATTCGGTCGCCCGAGCGATTCATTAGAGATCTTGGCATGGGGGAACCGGCCGCTCGATCATTCGCCACGCAACGCTTTCGCAAATGCGGCGAACTCCGGCTTCGTGTCGGTAAGGATTTCGAGAATTGCCTGTCGATCCGCATCGGAAAGATGCGAGAAATCCTTGCTGGTGTCCTGTCCGGTGAGAATTTCACGCACGCGCTGGAAGAATCGTTCTTTCGCGGCAGGCTGGAGCGCGTCGAACGGTTCGGAATAGACCAGATAGCTCAGCGGGTACCGTTGAAGGCGTTTGTTTAGATCCAGGTCGCGCAGGGTTCGGCCTTTCCGATCATGAGGACCCAGTTTTGCAAAGTCTGTCGCGAAGCTTGTTGAGCCGGAAACCGGCTCCTCGAAACCGGCTTCCCAGACAAACAGCATCCCCCGGACCAGCGGCTCGACCGCAGTTCGAATCTTCTGGCTGTCGCCACCGGCCGATGCGACGTCAAAACGAGTGCGTGTCAGCAGGTTATGGATTCGCGTCTGGTGAGTCAGCACCAGCTGGGCGACGAGATCGCTGTGAGGAGTCAGATAACGCTTCGTGTCAAACCGCGACTCCAACGATGCCACATTCGCGCCAGGCTCGAGGTTCAGTCGTCGCACGTAGGCCTTCGCATCGCCGATCGTTTCCTTCGTTACCGGCACGGCCAGGTTACCCCATGTCCGTTGCGATCCATGAGTCCCGGTCACATACCATCCTCCGAATCTCTCCCTGAACGGCGTACGATCACTCATCGGCGCAGTTCCGGCTGCCGTAATGGCATTGCCCGAGCGGTCGGTCAAAACAGAAAGCGCCATGAGACCGGGAACATCATTGGTTACGCCGGTATCGTGACAGAGAAGACACGCCAGGAACTCGCGTTGGAACTGCGGCTTGTCCTCTTGCTTCTGAGGCAGAGTGTAAAAAACCGCGCCCAGTTTTGGATCCATCGCGGCAATTTCCAGAATCGGCGCGCTCTGAACAGCACCGATGTACAGATCGTCATTGAAATAGATTGCACGGGGCGTCTCGGGAGATATCAGGAACAGCTGCAGGCTTGTCTTTGAAAACACCAGGCTCTGCGACGTTCTCGGGATATTGAGCTCTTTCAAGAGGCCGGGAAGATAGCCTTGCTTCGCGTCGAATGGCAGTTTTGTTTGCCCCGAGTCAATTCTCGATTGCAGTCGCGCGATCGCATCCGTAGGGGATGAGGTCGTGTACGCAATAGGCCCGTGCTCAAAATCGTAGGGGGCCTGGAATCCGGCAACAGCCAGCACAGGCAGCAAGATTAGTCCTGCGGTAAGTCCGATCTGGTGGATTCTGCTCCGTCTATTCATCGCATTCCCCCTCGAGCAGTCCCATGGCACGCGAGTCTCCAAAAACTCCTGCCTATAAAGCTGCCGTGCCCGCACAAGTCCAACTACCACCATACGCCGAATGCCGCCTCGCGCCACCGTGAGACCTGGATTCCGGCAGACTGTCGCAGGAAAAGGCACTTCCGGGCCACGTTCTCGGCAAGAGTGTCAGCATGTTTCGTCCTGAGCGCGGCGAGTTTGCCACATTGTCTCTCGACCGGTAACATCCTACTGATTCTTCAACCGCCGCAAGGTGGTTTGCAACCTGCAAAGATCGAAACTGAGGGGAGACCACAATGAGTACTCTTGCCAATCGAATCGTGGGAAGTGCCCGCCTCAACAGCCAAAGCTACGAGGAAGTCGAGTCAGATCCGTATGCCAACCTTCAGGCGGTTGGCGTGGTTTTATTCTCCAGCCTCGCTGCGGCGATAGGCACCGGAATAAGGGACACGGGCAGTGTCGTGCAGTTGCTTATCGCCGCCGTTGTCAGCTGGATCGTCTGGGTCCTCCTGACGCTATTCATTGGAGTGCGGCTGCTGCCGGGCAACAAGACCCAGGCCGACTTCGGGCAAGTGTTCCGCACAACGGGATTTTCCACCTCGCCCGGGATTCTGCGCGCACTTGGAGTTATCCCGGGGATTGGCTGGTTCATCTTCGCCGGCGCGACGGTGTGGATGCTCATCAGTTTCGTTGTGGCCGTCCGGCAGGCTCTCGACTACACGAGTACCGCGCGCGCTGTGGCTGTCTGCCTGCTCGGCTGGATCATTCATGGCGTCTTGTTTTTCGGGTTTGTTCTGACTGCGTTTTAGAGGTGAGGGCGACCGCAACTTCATGAACACCGCCACCGTCATGAGCGTTGAGCCCACCTCGCAGTCTTCCGCAGCGTGAAAATCGGGGCCAGGCCTGACCCCGATTTTCTGACCCCGATTTTCTCAGAAGAATCCGATCGCGCGACCGGCAAACCCAACCGTCATCCACAACACGATCGAGACGGCACCCGCTGCCTTACGAACGACTGGCGGGACCTGTTGCTCTTGCCCGCGCACCAGCCGTCGCGAAATCGTGTAATGGAAAAGGACTGCGGCAATCAGGAAGATCATCTTGATTCGAAACGGCCCGCTGTGAAAGCTGCGGATCGCCTCTGATACGAACAACAGGGCTCCCGTGATGAGAATGATAACGAGGCTGCAGAATATCCACGCATCAAGCTCGCGCGACAACTTTTGCAGCGGACGGTCCGGCATCACGATTCCCATCAGCCGCAGATTCATCAGGAGAATCGATCCGAACAACAAAGCCAGCGCGGTAATATGCACGCCTTCAATGGCTGGAAACACCCATGTCGAATCATTGATGACCTTGCTTAACCACGTGTCATTCACCCATTTAAAGAAGGGATATATAGAATTCATCGGTTTACCCTTTCGACCCGGTCAAAAGCTATAGGCCATCGTTCGGCCCGTGATGATGACGGCTGTCCAAAGAATCAGAGACGCAAATCCTGCAATCCGTGCTCTCAAAGGCGGAATCGGCGCCTTATCCCAGTCTGCGATTCCCCGGTGAGTCACCATTTCGAAGTAGAGCGCGTTGACACCGGCCAAGAGGATGAGCCCGAGCTTTATCCAGAAATGAACACTGTCATAGGCGGTGATGGCCTCCGCCCAGAACAACAGCCCACCCGTGACAAACATCAGGACGAATCCAACGCCGGCGACAGGAAGAACCTGCTTCCACACCTTCGATACCGGTTGATCGGTAAACGCCAGACCGATCAGTCTCAGGTCG
>DASTBJ010000090.1:0-4692 GCA_035712125.1 Terriglobia bacterium | reverse complement strand
GATCGGATGATTTCAAGGGGAAGGTTATTGTGGTGGATTTCTGGGCCACCTGGTGTGTGCCCTGCAAGAAGGAAATTCCCGAATACAACGAGCTGAGACGCAAGTTCTCAGGCCAGGAAGTCGAGTTCCTCGGAGTCACGTTCGACTCGAGTGAAAAACAGCTGAAACAATTCATGGAGGAAATAAAGATGGAGTATCCCGTCATCTGGGGAACCGATGCGATCGATGTCGGTTTCGGCGGGCATCCTGGCCTCCCAACCACGTTTCTGGTCGGAAAAGACTGGAAGGTCTACCGCAGAATCTTCGGGGCATCGGTAGGCAAAATGGAAATGCTCGAACGCGACATCACGCTTCTGTTGAACAAGCCCGTCGAACCGGCGGTTCAGGGGGCACCTCAGGCAAAGACCGTCGTCGACGCCACCAGGTAATCTTCAGAACGGCAACTTCGCCGCGAACAGCAGGAACTTCGAAAAGAACTCTCCAAATAGCAGAGTCACAACCGCCACATACAGCAATCCCGTCGCCGACTGCGTATGCCGGATTTGAACGGTGCTGTGAATCATCACGGCCAGGACAATCGGCGCGACAATTCCGAGCAGAATCCGCGGCCAGAAGAAAATTCCCCAGTCCATCGTGATCATCAACGTCGGCAGCAGATCCCATAGCGACAGCGACGGCTCCAGGCGGATCAGCGCAAATGTGACCACCACCGAAGCCATGCGCAGAAGAATCGCACCCATTACGACCTTCGTGAGCTTCATGAGATGGTCAATGGACAGTCCGGGAATCACCAGATACCAGTGACCGAACACCATGGTCAACAGAACGGAACCCAGCAGCGCGGCGGCGGCGAAGTGATTGATGGCGAGCATCCAGTGCTCCCAGCCGGCGACCTGAAGCAAACGAGTAAAGGCGAGTGAATCCCAGGCAATCGAGATGAGGCCTGTTGCAGTTGCGCCAATCAACAACACCAGAGCGGGCCCGACCTTGTCGAGACCAACAACGCGGTTGTAGAGAAACGTCAGCACTAACGAGATCAGCAGCAGAATCTCCGGCCAGTGGCTGCCGCGAAACGGCGAAGGAAACATGTAATTAAAGGCCAGCGTTACGGCCATCAGAATGCCGGCCGTGAGGCTGGCGAATTTAAAGAAGCTGTTTCCGATTCTGCGTGGCGAAATGAAAAGAAGGGTCAGCATCATCCCAACGCCCAGTTGGGAAAACAGAAAGAAAAACAATGAAGCAATAATGAAGTAAGCCGGTCTCCGCCAATTCCCGAATATTCCGCGGCCGCGCGGGTGAGCGCCTCGTGTTTATCCGAAGCACGCCGATCGACCAGCACAAAGAACTTCCAGAGTGCCTTGTGCTTGTCCTTCAGTATACGGATTTCTTCGTTGTTGCTGCCGGACAACGGCAGGACCTTGCCGCCTAACATGCGTACCGGAACTTCTGCTTCCGGCAGCGCCATTCCGAACGAAGGACAATAAACAATGACCTGGTGTGGCTGGAGGCCCACTGAATTTGCAAGCGCGCGTTCGGCCTGTTCCCTTTGGCGCGCGTCATAATGAAAACGATCGACCACAGCGCGGCGGCGAGCCTCGCCGATATCAACTGTGAGTGTGTAGCAGGCTGTATAAAGTTCGCGCCGTTGGAGACCGTCGATGAGATGAACGATGCCGGGATGCGTCGCAAAGCTCTGCCGCAGACTGAACAACAGCGTTTCGTCCTTCAACCCACGCAACTCTTCGGCCTTGAATCCTTCGAGCAGCGCCAACTCGACCGCCCTGCAGATCATCGCTCCCGAAGCAATCTTGGTGTGATGGTAATAGACGCGCTCCGAGAGCGTGTAACGGATGCGGAGCAGGTTTACGAGCTCCGACAGCGCGTCGCGACGCAGAACGCCGCGCTTCTCGAGGTTCATCACCAGGCGACCTTTCTCGACGACAAACGACTCGAAAATACGGGCGTCGTAGTATTGCGAGAGTCCGCAGAAGTAGGTATCGCGTCGCAGATAGTCGAGCAGATCGGCGCTGATCGGGCCTCCCGCAATGTCGGCGACGAGCGATTCACCGCCGGTGAGGGCTTCGATGACGGCTCGCTGGATGCCTTCGCGTTCGAGGATTCGTCCCACCGTTCCCTGTTCGAGAAAATAGCGGACACGGTCGACGTCCTTGTCGTGTCGCGGGAGGACGCGGCGCTCATCCTCGAGAGTGTGGCCGAAAGGAATATGGGTGATGTCATGCAATAACGCGGCAACCTTGATGAGCTGCGCCTCATCGGGATGGACGGGATGGGTTCGCTGGACGGCTTCGGTGAGACGTCGCGCCATCCAGGACGTCCCCAGCGAATGCTCGAAACGCGTGTGCAACGCCGACGGGAAGACCAGATAGGCCGTGCCCAGCTGCTTGATTCCGCGCAGGCGCTGGAATTCGGGCGTGTCGATGAGTTCTATTTCCAGCGGCCCCAGCTGGAGGTCGCCATGAACAGCGTCGCGGACCAGCTTCCCAGACATAACGAGATATTGTCCTATACCTTGTGTCTCAACGAGGCACTTTTGCCAATGAAATCAGGGCCAGGCTAGTTGTTTCCATTTTTCCACGCGGCTCCCCGGGGGTCTTTGTCTGCCCTGTCGCTAATGTGGACATCAACGGATCCTCTCGATTGCGGATCCACATTCGCAAATTTCACGTCAGGCACATACGTCGGTTATGGTAACTTTCTCCAGTTCGATCGACCTTTGGGAGGTCGTCCAACGGTAGGACCGCAGACTCTGGATCTGCTTATCGGGGTTCGAATCCCTGCCTCCCAGTTTCCACCAGTACAGGGATTTAGCGGTATTCTCAATCGCTATGCTTGACGCCCCAAAGCGCACCTTAGGGGAGAAACCTGGCACCTATGTGGATCTCTACCCGCGCATTACTCAACGTGTTCTCGAAAGGCTAAAGAAAGAAGGGATTCCGTTTTAGAGGAAGTACGCGACTACCGTTCATAGCAGGAAATGGACAAGCGTCTGACGCCATGGGATGCTGCATCCCATGAAACTGCTCACAGTCCTGCTTCTCCTCACTTCGATCCAAGGTGGGCCGCAATTTGAACCCTCTCCCAAACAGGCAGAGCCGTCCCCGCCGTGTCTCGACATCAACACGGCTTCCAAGGATGAACTCCTCAGTTGGGGAGGAATGACGCCCGAGATTGCCGACACTCTCATCAAAGGACGACCTTATAAAACCGTGAGTGACGTGAGGGAGAAGATGCCGAAGCAAGTCTGGGACAAGAACAGAACAAACCTATGCTTGCCCCGGCCAACAAACACTCAGGGCATTCAAGTAATAAGCGGGACCAGGATCGATAAGGTAAAGTTTGAAGCGAAGCAAAACGAAGATGTGAAGCCCGCTCCGCCACTACCACCGCCGCCACTACCACCAGTATCACAACCTCCACCCCCACAACCTTTGCCTAAGGAAACTATCGAAGAGAGATTCAGGAAACTCTTAGAAGAAGCTCAGAATGTTAAATGAAACTCCTACTCCTCGCTCTCCTCTCGCAGGCCAATCAGAGCAGCAATAGGTGCCTCCGCATTCAATCCTTCCCCACGATTCAAGACCTGTAAATTACCGGTTTCGGTCATCTCCCTGCCCTTTTCGAAAGGATTTGTCCGCGGCTTCGCGGAGTTTGCGAATGGATTCGTCGAGGCTTTTCTTCCAGCGTGCTGATTGCGCATCCTCCGGGGTAAGGAAGAGCACATCCTCGAGCCCCTTCGACAAGTATTCCAACTCGGCGAGGGTTCCCAGTCCCTCGAAGTAAACGACATCCAAACCGCGAAGAAGTTCATTGGCGAGGCGCTTGGCTCTTTCGTCGAGCGGGTCTGCGCGAGCCCCGTCCGCGATACGCGACCTCACTCGATTTCGGAGTTCCAAGGCTTGTTTCCTTCTAAGGATCTCGGGCCCGGCAAGTATTTCAAGGCACCCGACGAGATCTCCCTCAGCTAATCTCGCTTCGGCTGCCAGGAAGAATTCGTCAGCGCGTGCTGCGAAGGCGGGTAGAGCCCTGTTTACTTCTGCCTTTAACGCTGCTGCTCCTTCGTGCGACGGCGTTACAGCCAAAACCTCTTCCAGGCTGCGGAGCGTGGATTCCATCCAGTCAATGCCGCCAGCTCCACCTCCGTAGTAGCTATCGATTGGGTTGAAGTGAAATCGAGCAGCATCGGGGCTCAGGGACAGAGGAACCTGATCGTCCGGGCACGTGTCGAAGTTATCGTCGCAGACACGCTGGCAAAGGGGACACGTTTTCATCGTTTCTGAGGGTAGCCCGGATAAGCGAGGGATCGGGAGTAGAATCCGATTGGTGACGATTGCACGTTAACGCGTGGTGCTAAACTACACGCACGATGCATCCAAGGCTGCTCTCGGCTATTTCAGGTTGCGTTTGGGCAGGAATCGCGTGGGTCCTGCTCGATCAGCGGGGAATAAACGTACCAGGCATCGGCGGGGCCATATTGGCTTCGCCGTTGATTGGCATTTTCATGGGAAGTTTTTCCAGGACGTTCCGTGAGCGGTCCAGATTAGTACGAGTAGCAATCGCTCTATTGACCCTTTATTGTGCGGCCGCCCTGTTCGGCGCTGCCGGTGGTTTGGCTCGTTTCGTTTCCTATTTGGGCGCTACTGGCCTATTGCGCTTCCCGATCGGGATAGTCGA
>DASTBJ010000089.1:0-3495 GCA_035712125.1 Terriglobia bacterium | reverse complement strand
CTCTGCAGCTCCCGCATTATTTGCTCCTCCTCTGCCCCGTCCTCCTCCTCCTCGTCCTCCGCCACCAAGGCCAGTACCCATGTTCATGCGTCCTCGTCCCGTTGGCCCGACATCCGTGGGTTGTGGAACGAAGTTCGGATCGGCGCGATAGTTTGAGCTCCCGCCGGCATTTCCGGGAAAGTAGACCAGACCCGTGATTGGACTATAGGTCCAGGGTGCCCACACATGGCCTCCCGACGGACCCGGCATCACCTGAACAGGAGTCGTGCGATAACGTGCTCCGGGATTTACGATCGGTTTTCCCTTCGCATCGAAGCCGGAGGACCAGGAAACCTTCGTGATGGGATCGCCGGATATAAACTCCCCGGTCACACGATCCAGCACATAAAAGAACCCGCTCTTGGGAGCATGCATGATCACCTGACGGGTCCTGCCGCCGATGTTCAGGTCGAGGAGCATTAAATCCGCGATCGAATCGTAGTCCCAGTTGTCGCCCGGAACCTCCTGGTAGTACCAGACCAGTTTTCCCGTCGCGCCGCGGACCGCGACGATACTGTTGGCGTAGAGATTGTCGCCGGGCCCGCGGTGCATGTCTGTCCAGGGGCCGGGTTGTCCGGTGCCGACATAAACGATGTCGTTATCGCCGTCGTAGGCCATACCGGACCAGACGCCGGCACCCCCGCCCATCTTCCACCATTCGTTGCTCCATGTTTTGGCAGCTGCTTCGAGATCGGGATGTTCGAAGGGCTTTGACGGATCGCCAGGCACCGTGTAGAAACGCCAGGCCATCTTGCCGGTATTGGCCTCATATGCCGAGAAGAACCCGCGAACCGAGTACTCTCCGCCGCTGACGCCAATGATGATCTTTCCCCCTTTGATCACGCGGGGGGCCATCGTGATGGTGTAGGGCATGTTGTCCGGAGATACGCGAGTTTCCCACAGAACTTTCCCGGTCGCTGCGTCGAGCGCCCTTAAGCGGCCGTCAACCACGGGGACAATAACTTTACCCTCGTACAAAGCGAGGCCGCGATTGACGACGCCACAACAGATTCTCGATCGCCAGATCGACTGATCGACAGCCGGATCGGATCGCCAGATCTCCTTGTGCGTTCGCAGGTCGATTGCATAGGCGATGCTCCATGGTGCGATCCCATAGAGAACGCCGTTGAAGACCAGCGGGGTGTTCTCCTGATGGGTCTCGGGGTTACCCCCCGCGAGAGGAATTTCGGCGGTCCACTCCAGGCCCAGCCGGCTCACGTTGGAAGCGTCGATCTGCTTCAGCGGGCTGAAACGTTGCTCGGCCCAGTTCGTTCCGTACGCAATCCACTCTTCCCCGCTCGTACTTCCGGTCTTAAGTGCTGCGTCGTTCACCTGCCGGGGCTGCTGGGCGAGGCCAACCCAGGCACCCGAAAGGGCTGCCAAACCGATTGCGAACTTTGTTTTCCAACGGTCGAAAATTCGGAGCATCCGATTTGACCTCCCGGAGGTCTAACTCCACTGATATGAACACGGCTAGAATGCCAGCGTTATATCAGATCCTGGTCATAAGCGCTTTCTTTCTTGACGATTTGACACCTCAGATTGCATCTGCCTCGGGACCACGACATGAAGAAAGAGGATAGAACCTTGGGGAGGGGAACTCAATGCGCAGGGTGTGGCAAAAAACGTCTCTTTTGTTAGTTTCAGCGGCGTTACTGGTCGCGGCTGCAGGGGGTTTAAGTTTTGCTCCGGCACAACAGCGCGGCCAGGGCACGGAAGCCCCTCCCGCGGGAGTTACTCCCCTGCCGGTCGACCTGTGGACCACCAAGAACTTCTATCTGGACAGCAAATCCTGGTCGGATAAGCGGTACTTCCGCTGCAATACCCCACACCAAATCACCGACCAATGGCCGGACGGCACCGTGGGAAGGTGGGGCAGCTGCGACAACGATATTCCAGTCAATCAGATCGCCAGCCCTCTCAAGTACAAAACTGCCGCTGAACACTACGCCGCATTAATGGCAGAAGCGAAAGCCGCAGGAGGCCCTACTAAACACACGCGGCAAACCTTGCCGGATTGGGATGGCTGGTATCAGCGCGCAGGAGGGGCTGGCTTTGGTGGTGGACGTGGAGGTCGCGGAGGCGCTCAGCCGGCGTCGACTGGCCCGGCGCCTCAACCGGCAGGACCGCAATGGATGTACGGAGACATGCAAGTGCCGACGATGCTCTCCCTGCTGACGCCCGAGTATAAGAAGCGCATGGTCCAGATCGCTTATCACGAAGCGGTGACCAACTCCCCTCAATGGATGGCCTCGTTCTGTTATCCCGAGGGTTTGAGCCGGTGGTATACCCAGTTTGCAATTCGGGGTATTGAAATCATGATGACGCCGAACCAGGTTCAATTGCTGGCGGGAGTGGCGGATAACTTCGTTCGCAAGATCCATATCGGCCAGCAGCATGTCGAGCAGGTTCCGCAGTGGTATGGCGAAACCGTTGGCTTCTGGAACGGCAATACGCTCGTCGCCTGGACGGCCAACGTCCAGGGATGGACGACGTCCCATTCCATGTGGGAGTACAGCAACGAATTCGAAGTTATAGAAGTCCTTAAGCCCAACGGAAACGGGCTGCTTGTTGAGCAGACCTTCTATGATTCCGAGGCTTTCACGCAGCCGCTGCAAATGGTAAGTCAGTGGAACAAGTCCTCGAGTCTGGATACCACTACGCGATACACGTTCGTGGAATGCCGTGTGCAAAGCACGATCATCAACGGCCCCGATGGCCGACCGACGCAACTCATATTTGGTGATAAGGGCTTCATCGACTTTTTCGGACGCCCGTGGGCTCAGAACTGGGAGGAGCATTTCGAGAAGGGGTGGGAAAAGCCGGCTAATTGACGAGTAGCGAAGTCATAAGGAGCGTTTAATCATGACTATTTACATACGTAAGAAGTGGACCACTGGAGCAATCGCGATACTCCTGTTCGCAGCGTTGGCAACGCCCGCCGTGGCCCACCATTCGTACGCCATGTACGATACCGCCGTTGAAAAGACTCTGACCGGGAAACTGATCCGATACATCCTTGGCGCCAACCACTCGCAATACGTAATGCAGGTCGTCAATCCCGATGGCAAACCTGCCGTGAACGAAAAAGGCGAACCTGTCATCTGGAACGTGGAAACTCAATCCGCCGCTCAACTGGCACGACTGGGGATTACGGTCGAGAACTTCAAGATCGGCACGATCTTTACAGTAACGTTCAGCCCTCTTCGTGACGGCCGTAACGGTGGCGCGCAGCGCGGAACCGCCCTCATCATGTGCGGTATGACATTGCCCGAAGATGGATGCAACGAGAAGACGGGCAAGAAGTACGGGCAGGGAAACTAGAGAACGTCGTCGTAAGCCAAACCGGCGAGACTTCACTGGCGGCTTTCCCTGTCCCAACGCATTGCAAGCCGCCAAAGAGTTCGTGAAATTCAGCCTGCCGTTAAATACACTCTCTCGTCAACGAGTTTCCCC
>DASTBJ010000088.1:0-11506 GCA_035712125.1 Terriglobia bacterium | reverse complement strand
CGAGCCGTAAAACGGCTCTTCGCGTTGCGTTCCAAATCTTCAAGGAAAGGTGAGGCACAGATATGAGACATCAACGTAATGCGACACTGATAATTGTCGCTGCGTCTGTGTTCGTGGTCAGCGCGGCCCGAATTCTTTTGGATAGTAGTTCGGTTTAAGCGCTCTAACAGACCGCTAAATTTCATCCTCACAAAATGCTCGCAGGACGAGAACAAGAGCAAAAACGGGACATCATCGGGTACCAAATGCTATGAAGAGAAAGGACCGGCCATGTTGATTGTGCTCATCACCCAAAGGTAAGTTCAAATCCCTCGATCATCGCTTACACGAGTCTCCAAGCGGCGATCCGAGCGTTTGATCGCATTTCCACGAGTGGAGTGGAACGCCTGAACACGAGAACCCGCGTCTTGCAGGAAACGTCTGACGATGGCGTTCAGCAAGAAGCTCTAGAGGTTTGAAGCGGCAGTGGGGCGCACTTTGCGTTTCAATCTCATGAAGCTACGACGGGAGTGGCGTCGCCTATTTGTCGCCTATGGATTTTCGGCAGCTTTACCCCGGCTTCGCTTCGGAGATCGGCGAGAAATCCGCGCGAGTCATGGGTTTGAATGATGTTTTCGGTAGATTTCGGTAGAACTCGGATGTTGTTGAAACGCAGAATACCCCAGATTTTAAGTCCGGTGCGTCTGCCAGTTCCGCCACGCAGGCGAGCGTCTGTAACTATCCCATACACAAAATTATGTGGCGGGCTATAGCGCGTTTCCTGATCGATGCCGGGGAGCTTGCCGTAAATCTTCTGGAGTATCGAGTAATCGACTTCCATGCCGAATGCGGCTTCAACAGAAACCACGTATGGCTGGTGTCCGTCAGATGTGATCTGTACGCGATACTTCAGGCGAGCGGCCAGGTCCGAACAAACTCAATACCGCAGCGAGTATCATTGTGCACAGCTATCCACCTGGCTTGCGCGCACAGTTGTGACTAAGCGTGAATTAGAGCCCGCTTGGGCCCACGCTCTTCCCACCAAGAAATGAGGCACAAGTCATGGGATCAAAGAAGTTTCTTATCATTGCAGCGGCCGCGGCGCTCGCGCTGCCCTGTTACTTGCCGGCGTTGCCGGCTCAAAGTCGTACGAGCGAGGTAAAACAATCCGACGAGGCGGAGCGTGCACAGAACGCCGCTAGCGTCTTGAAGGAAATCATGGAAGCTCCGGACCAAAGCATCCCCGAGGGTCTACTGAAAAAGGCTGTTGGAATCGCTGTCATGCCCCATGTCGTTAAAGGCGCCTTTGGCGTTGGCGGTCGTTACGGCAAGGGCTTGCTCGCCCAGAGAAACGCCGACGGCGGTTGGGGTACACCCCTGTTTATCGAAATCGGAGGGGGAAGCTTTGGATTCCAGCTTGGAGTTGAGGCGGCGGATGTGATCATGGTCTTCACGAACAGCGAAGGAATCAAGCCCCTGCTCAAGGGCAAACTCAAGATCGGAGCGGACGCTTCCGCAGCGGCCGGGCCTGTTGGGAGAAAAGCGGAAGTCGGCACCGACATTCTGTTGAAATCCGCAATCTACTCCTATTCGCGCGCCAAGGGTTTGTTCGCGGGAATAGCCCTCGACGGTGCAGTCATCCAGCTGGACGACAGCTCAAACAAGAATGCTTACGGAAAAGAACTCGAAGCCGCAGAAATATCCAAGGGCACGGTCCGCGGCGCAGGTGCTGCGGTTGTGCGGCCGTTCCTTGATGCTCTCCAAAAGTATGCACCGAAGAAATAAGAGGTAAGGCTCATGTTATGGACAATTTGTATGCTTCTGATCGTACTGTGGGTTCTGGGAATGGTATCCGCCCACACCATGGGTGGGTTCATTCACATCCTGCTTCTCCTGGCGATCGTATCTGTGGTGATACGGCTGATCAACGGACGTCGATTAGCCTGAGCAATCGGTTGAATCGTGGGACGCTGGGATTCTCCAGGCGTCCCCGGGTCATTCGTCGAACTCCCAAGCGGACCGGCACATCGTCCAGATCCTTAATACGGATGAGACGCACCTCTATGCCAACATTCTCAGCTTTTCAGCACAAAAGAGTGTGAATGTTCTTTTAACTTAGCGTAGAGACACGCGTGAGAAGTTCGGTGTTTCGGCAATGCCCCGCTGGTGCTTATTGGCTGCGGCATACCGCGTTTCGATGTCGGACCAGTTCCACAGCTTCCATAGCGCTTCGAAGAACTCAGCCTTCCGGTTCTGGTACTGCAGGTAGTAAGCGTGTTCCCATGCATCAATCACCAGCAAGGGGACGCCGCCTTGCGCAAGGTTCGATTGGTGATCGTAGATTTGGGTGATCAGCAGTTGCTCGCCAAGGGGCTCCCAAACCAGGGCAGCCCATCCCGAGCCCATGATCGTCGATGCCACAGTCTCGATCTGCTTTTGAAATTGATTGAAGTTGCCGAAGTCCTTCTGAATGGCCTCGGCAAGAGAACCCTGCGGTGCTCCGCCACCATTCGGCGATAGGTTTTGCCAGAAAATCGAGTGAAGAACGTGCCCAGAAAGGTTGAAGGCCAGCGCGCGTTCGAGCGCGGCAAGCTTCGTAAAGTCCATCTTTTCCCGGGCCTCGGTCAATTGGTCCAGAGCGGAATTCGCAGCCTTGACATAGGCGGCGTGGTGCTTCCCGTGGTGCAGTTCCATGATCTGCGCGGAGATGTGCGGCTCCAGGGCGCCGAAGTCATAGGGCAGATCGGGCAGTGTGTACTTTGACATGATCGATCAGGACCCAAGTTCCTTCAGTAGACTTGCCAGATCTTCCGCGTGCTCCTCTTCCATCGCAAGAATCGCCTCGAGCATCCGGCGCGTTGTCGTATCGTCGTTGGCAAGATAGGCTATCCCTTCGCGGTAGCAGTCAATGGCCACTCTTTCCGCGATAAGGTCTTCTTCTATCATTTCTATCAGCGTCGCCCCAGGCACATATTGGGAGTGACTTCGCGTGAGAAGTCCTTCAGGAGAAAAGTCCGGCTCTCCGCCGATCTGCACAATGCGCTTCGCAATCTCATCTGCATGGGCCTGCTCTTCGCTCGCATGCTGCAGAAACTCCTGGGCCACGGTCTGGGCATTCAGACCTGAGGCCATAAAATGGTGTCTTCTGTACCGCAGCACGCAGACGAGTTCCGTGGCCAGTGCTGCATTTAGCAATTTGATGACGGCGACGCGATCCGCCTTGTAGCCAGGAGTCACGGCTCCGCTTTCGATGTGCTGACGGGCACGATCGCGCAAGGTCTTGATGTCGGCATGAAGGAGTTCTGGTTTCATGCGCTTTCCTTCGTAGAAATCCTGATCAAACGTTCGATGCGGCTTCTTCCGTCCTCGACACACTTCGCACCCGCGAGCAAACAGCCTGCGGCCTGCTTCATCTCGGTATTTGTCATGTTGAATTCCTCATAATGTTTGGCGCGCTAAGCGCCATCTTCCAGAAGGGTTTCGAACACTGCGAGTGTAGCGGGCCGAATGAACAGCAGCTGTGCACAACTGCACACGGTTCTGCGTAATTTCGGAGTTGCGGGCTACAACTCGGGGCCCTCCCCCTCCAGGCCGGCCGGCACCGTTTGTGACGACGCTTCCATCTCCGTCTCTTCCTGGCAGCGAATGCACATCGTGGCCCATGGTACGACGTCGAGCCGCCTTTCATTGATGTCGTCGTCGCAACGGATGCATTCTCCGTATTGACCACGATCCAGCGCTTCCATGGCTTCCTCGATAGATCTAAGACGGGCGAGAGCGCCTTCCTGCAAGTTGTAGAAGAGCTCGCGTGCGTGGCTGATCATGGCAAGATCACCCTCATCCTCTGTGTTCTCGATTTTGATTTCATCTGCACCGAGACGTCCACGCTTCATCGATTTGGTCAGGTCTTCGTACTGCTTCTCCAATCTTTGGCGGACAACCTTGAGTTTCTTTGCGTCCATTTTTTGGCCCTCCGGTTTTTGGATCCAGACAATGCCATCGTGAAGTCGGAGACTGTCGGCGATAAATGGAATAAAGGCTGTGCAGAATTGCACCATGACAGGAAGATCTTCGTCTGGGGCCAGTCCCGTGAGCACTCTTGCACAGTAAACGCGCCGGGGGAAAAGGGAGAATCGAGGACATGACCGGTTCCTTTCGACGACTGTGTTCAGAAGCCGGGCTGCTCAGCGTCTTTGCTTCGCGCGCGATCCGAGGAGTCCTTCGACGGCCACTTGAACTGAGAGAGATCGCCCATCAGGTTTTCGAGATCGGATGGCGCTCGCTGCCGCTCGTCATGATGTCGGGCCTCGCCATCGGGGTCGTTCTGTCGATGCATACTCGCGCGACGATGGAACGTTTCGGTGCTGAAGCCTTGATTCCGACGGCACTCGCCATAGCCCTGCTTAGCGAAACAGGCCCGTTGATGACGGGACTATTGGTAGCCGGACGCGTCGGAGCCGGACTTGGCGCTGAGCTCGGCGGTATGAAGATTACAGAGCAGATTGATGCGCTGGAGTCCCTCGCTGTGGACTCCTTCCACTATCTGGCAGTAACGCGAGTAGTGGCCTGCATGATCGCGCTACCAATTCTCACTACCGTCATGAACTTCTCCGGTCTTATCGGCGGTTATCTTGCGGAGACCGTGATCTCCGATGTTTCCTTACGGGTCTATCTTGGACAGGCCTTCCAGGGCATCGCTTTCGCGGACTACATCTTGCCGACGGTGAAGACCACGGTATTCGGTTTCATCATCGGTACCGTTTCCTCCTATCTGGGTTATACGGCAACGGGCGGCTCGGAAGGTGTGGGACGAGCATCGACGCGAAGCGTCGTTCTTTCATCAATGCTCCTCATCGTCGTCAATGTGGTGCTCGTAAGGATCATCCAGATGTGGCTTCGGGATCGGACCCTATGAGTAGGTCTGTTCAGGCTATCCGTTTCGAGAGCGTGTCCAAGTCGTTCGACGGCAGGAATGTTCTGGATGACGTGTCCTTCGACGTACCGCGTGGAACGGCCTGCTGCGTCATGGGCCGCAGCGGCACCGGTAAGAGTGTCACCCTGAAGCTGCTCATGGGTTTGTTGAAGCCGGAATCCGGCCGAATCTATGTGAATGACAGAGAACTCGCGGGCCTGAGCAGCCGCGAGCTGGTGGCTACGCGAAAAACCATGGGCTTTCTTTTTCAATACTCGGCTCTGTTCGATTCTCTTTCGGTGGCTGAAAACGTTGCGTTCCCCCTTCGCCGCCACACGCGAATGACAGATGGCGAAATCCAGGCCAGCGTGCGTGAAAGACTCGCGGAAGTTGGGCTGGAAAACGAATTGGACAAGATGCCGCTCGAATTGTCCGGAGGTATGCGCAAACGAGTGGGCCTGGCGCGAGCGCTGGCGCTGAAGCCCTCCGTTCTTCTGGTCGACGAGCCGAGTAGTGGTCTGGATCCGATTACGACGCTTGAAATCGACAATCTTTTGATGGGCCTCAAAGCCGCGAACCAAACGACGATGGTTGTGGTGACACACAACGTCCCCAGTGCACGCAGGATCGGCGACAAGCTTGTCGTGCTGCACGAAGGACACATCGTCATGCAGGGAAAGGCGGAAGAGCTGGATAAGAGTAAACACGAAGTTGTGAGGCAATTCATGGAAAGCGCGGAAGGAGGCTGATCTATGGCGACATTTGAAAAATCAGCGATGGGTGCCTTCGTTATCGGTGGGTTTGTCCTGTTTGGAGTCGGCCTCTTCCTTATTGGAGACCGGAGGATGTTGTTCAGTGACAGCGGAGAATACTATTCGGAATTCGCACAGGTGAGCAGCCTCGAGGTTGGAGCTATGGTGAGAGTCGCGGGTATGAACGCCGGCGAGGTTCTGGAAGTGGCGGTGCCAACGGCACCGGAAGGCAAGTTTCGCGTCAAGTTTTCCATCGTCGACAAGCTCCACCCGATTGTCCGAACCGATTCTGTTGCAAGTCTTCAAACTGACGGCCTTCTGGGCAACAAATACCTCCTCGTCAGTTCAGGTAGTAGTCTGTCGGGTACGGCGCCGAAAGGGAGCACACTTCCCGCCAAAGAACCGTTTGAGATCAGTGACCTGCTGGCCCAAATACGTCAGACAGTCGGCTCTATCGACATGACGGTTGGCGAAGTCAAAGGAGATGTCACCGATGCGACCCGGACGGTGGCCGAGACTGCCAGGCACGTAGACCAGATAATCGTCGGCGCGCAGGATGACGTGAAGCGAATTACCCAGGCAGCGAGCCGTGTCACGGAAGATGCCGCCATCCTTATCGCTGGTGTGAAGAGTGGCCACGGTACTGTAGGAAGACTTTTCAACGATGAGTCGATCTACAACAGCATGGCCAGTTCAACGGCGGAAATTCACGCCGCTCTCCAAAATCTCCGACAGACCACATCGGACGTACAGCAGCTCGTTGCACGCTTCAAGTCGGGTGATATCCCTGGCAACGTCGAAGAAACCATTAAGAATGTTCGTGATTCGTCCGAACGGCTGAAGGTCATGGTGTCCTCGTTGCAACCGGCGATTGCCAGCGGAGAAGGTCTCACCGTCGACATGCGCGCTACTCTCTCGAGCGCCCGCGAAGCGATGTCGGATCTTGCCGAAAACACGGAGGCGCTCAAACGCAGTTTCTTCTTCCGTGGATTCTTCAAGGACCGAGGTTTTTACGATCTGGACAGACTTTCACTCGCCGAATACGAATCCAAAGAATTCAACAAGGACATCAAAAAGGAACGCGCCTGGATTCAGCAAGCCGATCTGTTTACGGTCAAATCCGATGCATCCGAAGAACTCTCCGACCAGGGGAAGAAGAAGGTCGACGCTGCAATGGCGGACTTCCTCCGATTCACAAGAGACAGCGCCGTAATCGTCGAAGGGTACGCTGGAAGTGGATCAATCGAAGAGCAGTTTCTGCGCTCGCGCGAGCGGGCCGTGAAAGTGCGCGAGTACCTGCTGAAACGATTCAGTCTGAGTGCCGAGTACGTCGGGATCATGCCGATGGGACCTGTCCGATTCACCAGTCCACCGGGAGCAGTTCAGGACGGCGTGGCGTTGGTTCTGCTGAAAAATTGAGCGGTTCGCACGATTCGCAAGGTCGTATTTTGCAGTGGGTGGATGTATGACCCGCGCTTTGCACAACGGGATACCGAGCGGCTGGCGATCAATGAATGCCCAGTTAAGAGCTTTTGCAAGGAGGTCTGCAGTGAGAATAGATATTCGCAGTCGCCGCGGCATAACACGCGGGCTTGCAATTGTATTCCTTTTGATGACATGTACGATCGGGCTGAGTCAGGCCACAAAGATCAGTGCTCCAAAGAATAGATACAGTGTTGCCGACGACGTGAAGCTGGGAAAGGAAGCGGCAGCACAGGTAGTTCGTGAGCTCCCATTGCTCCCTGAAAACGGAGAAGTCGATTCCTATATCGAACGGATAGGATTGAGCCTGGCCGGCTCAATTCCTGATGAATTCCGGCATTCCGAGTTCCAGTACGACTTCAGTGTTGTCAATGCCAAGGACATCAACGCGTTCGCACTCCCGGGCGGCCCAATGTTTGTTAATCGAGGAATGATCGAGTCCGCCAGATCCGAAGGTGAGATGGCGGGTGTCATGGCCCACGAAATCAGCCATGTCGCCTTACGGCATGGAACTGCTCAAGCAACAAAAACCCAGGCTCCCGGCGTGCAACTTGGCGCCCTTGGTGGCGCAATTCTAGGAGCGGTTATAGGCGGTAATGCCGGGGATATTCTGGCCCAGGGAACGCAGTTGGGACTCGGAGCATATCTGCTCAAATACAGTAGAGAGTACGAAACCCAGGCAGACATTCTTGGGGCTCAGATCCTCGCAAGAGCGGGTTATGATCCGATGGACCTCGCCAGAATGTTTCAAACTATAGAGCAACAGGGTGGCAGCCAGGGACCGGAATGGCTTAGCAGCCATCCCAATCCCGGCAATCGATATGAACGGATTTCGCAGGAAGCGCAGAAACTGAACTCCATTCCGCGGAACACGAATCAGGCTGAATTCACGCGCACTCAATCGTCGTTGCGGCGAATGGCTCCGGCCCCGACGATGGAAGAGGCAATGCGCTCAGCTGGCGCGGGAAGTGAGGCTGGCCGACCGTATCCTGACGATGCTCGAGTGCAGTCAGAAGTTGAACCTCCTGCGACCCGGTATCGCGCTTACGAGGCGCCCCGCGTCGTCAGGATGTCCGTCCCCGTAAACTGGCAGGAGTTCTCAGATCAATCTTCCGTGACGTTCGCTCCGAAAGGAGCGTACGGAGTTCACGATGGCCAGTCCGTGTTCACACACGGAGCAATAGTCGGCGTCGTGAACTCAAATTCGACGAATCTCACAACGGCAACCGATGAGTACGTCTCGAATCTGCTCCGGAACAACGCGTACCTTCGCGCAGATCGTAACTACCAGCAAACCACTATTAATAAACGGCAGGCGCTTCTGCGCAGATTGGTGGGAACCTCGAACGTCACTGGCCGGAAAGAAGTCGTCAACGTCTACACAACGTTGCTGAATAACGGCCCGCTTCTCTACGTCATTCAGGTAGTCCCTGAAGAGGAGTCGCAGAAATACGCGCGGGCTTTCAACGACATGGTCCGGTCCCTGCGATTGTTGAATTAGTCGCGCGGTGGGAAGGTCCCAGGGCCGGATAGCCTTTCCGTGCAGTTTGGTCTGTGGCCGCTCGCCTGCCCGATCGAATACAAAAAGCGCGCGGTCATAAGAACCGCGCCTGTACAGCGGATGGGTCCGTGAAGTTCCTGGAAGGAAATGTATATGAGAAAACAAGCTCTGATGTTCGCTTCTTGTTCCCTGGGCGTTCTGTTCTTATGCGCACCTGCATGTTTGGCCCAGAGTGTCGTGGCCCTGGACAAGCCATCGCAGCAGGAACAGAGAATGAAACGGTGTCTGGAATCGACATGCCGGAATGTGCCTAATCGAGAGGAACTAACAGCGATCAACCTCCGCACAAAATACATGCGAGGTATCGTCGGTGGTTTTGAGCAGGGGGCTGGAATCGCGGGCGGCGTACAACTGATCTCTGCCGACACCATTCCCGCCGTTGAGTTCCGAGCCACCGTCCTGACATCGAGCCGCTTCTATCGACGTTTCGCCGCCGAGGCGTACCTTCCCAACATCCGTGGCAGCCGGAACCACGCCGATGTTTGGTTCGGCTATACGTGGCGGGAAAACGATTTTTTCGGAATCGGGCCGCGAATCCCCGAGGACCTGAGGACCAATTTCGCTGTGGAGCAACGCAGCTATCAGGGTTCGCTTTACCGCGATCTTACGGATCACTTGCAGGGTGGCGTCTATGCGGGATTTACGAATTCTCACAGTTCCGGCGGCAAGGCCAATGGCGATACACCGATCGGCGAGAACTTCTCGAGCATACCGGATCAGGTTGGGCAATGGATTCCCGGTTACCTCTCCAACACAAAGATCCTGTCGTACGGCGGCTTCCTGATATACGACACTCGTGACAACGCTGACGGCCTGACCCGTGGAATCAACATCTACGCTCGCGCGTCTTCGGATGACGGGCTGGACAATCACGCTGCGTTTGCGGACTACGGCTGGATCGAGGGAGAGGTTGACGTCCGGGGATATATACCCCTCGGAAGTCCGAGAACTTCGCTGGCGTTGCGTTCGAGAGGGCAATTCAAAGAACCCAAGGGCGGAAGCCAGATTCCCTTCTACGACCTATCGTGGATGGGAGGCCGGGAGTACCTCCGGGGCTATCAGAGTTACCGCTTTCGCGGCAACAACATGTTGCTGTTCTCGACTGAACTGCGGCGGACCGTGGTTTCGAAAACAGATACTCGAGGCCTGGACGTGTTCGGCTTCGCGGATTCGGGGCAGGTCTGGGGTGATGCTCGCTCGCTGACGGACCCCCTGATTCTCGAAAACCGGAACTTCAGTTCGAGCAACTGGCACTCGGGGGTGGGAGGCGGACTTCAGTACAGGCACTCCGGCACACTCGCCGCAAGGCTCGAAGTCGGCCACAGTAACGAAGGCACCATCATCTATATTTCTATGTCGCGCGGCTTCTAGTTGAGGACCAACGGTCGACGAACGGAAAACGAGACGTAGGAAGAACAACATGACGTCATTGCCCGCGGCATCTTCACGTCAGTCAAAGATCTTGAGCGAAAGATCTTCCAATACATTCGCCGGTACAATGACAATCCCAAGCCGATCAAATGGACCTACCGCGATCCCGCGCGACCCATTACTGGTCCTGATCTAGCTGTTACAGGCCACGTCCTGACGCACTCTCCTGGACATCAGTATGCCAGGCATGAACGAATTTTCGACACTCGTCCTGAAACCCGTAACGGTAGAACAGCTTGCCTCGTTCCTGCAGGGGTTGGCGAGACCCAAGTAGTTTGATCGACTCATATCTTCAGGGACTACAGACCCGCGCGTAACAGTGATACCGTTTCAGTCGGGATTTTCCAGGAACGGCGTTCGGATTCCTATCACACTTCGCATTAACACTGCGACCCAGCTTTCAAGCACTTCAGCCATCCTGCCGTTAGACACGAGTGAGCCACTGCTGACCATGCTTGTCACCAAGGACTACACCGACGTGATGATGGTCACCATACAGAAACTTATTTCTGACAGATTAGGATCAAGTTAGATCTAATACCGCTGATCATGCGAAATTGGACGGAACAAGACGTGATCGAAAAGTTAAATGAAGGCTGGCTGCTCAGCGGTGATATCGGGGCGGATACTCCATTTAGTCTGATCAACCCAGGTCAGACCCGCGCAGACTTTGTTCCAAGCATCGAAGTTGTGATCGTAAGGACGTTGCATGAAAGAGGTGCTCTTGTCCCAGCAGCTGTGCCCGGTAAGAAAATGATGTATCGGAGAAATCCACGACAAGGGCAGCCTTAGTCGCGTCCCGTTAGTGAGATTGGACGGACCGTTTGGTTCAGCGACTTTGGATCTGAGTAGACCCGCAGTTGAATATCGACATGGAGCTATCGCCAACGAGCGTGAAGCCTGCCCAGTAGATCGAGTCGGCTTGGTCACCGACTGTGGGAGGAGATCGAGTTTCGCTTGGCGGAGGCGACGAATAGGCGACAAGCACTTCCTAGGTGAGCAACGCAGAATTGTCGCGGGTGACTGGAGTGGAGCAATCGCCTTCGCAGACTGTGCGCCTTTTTCGTCCGGCTCTCGATCCGAGTGAACAGGCCAGGGAGCCGCAAGTCCGTAACGATTTCGAAACAGGGCGCAGATTCCAGCTCTCAAGAGGTGTGTACAGGCGACGTGACTGTGACGGAAATGCGCAAGGTGCTTGCACTGAAAACTCAGTTTCTCTCGAGCCTGAGGTTTCCCTTCTTGTCGCCGTGTTTCCAGTCACCTGTCATTAAATTGTTTTGAAGCGTGCCGTTGATGACGTAGCGAACGGGGTGCCCCTGATAGTACGCCGTTGCTTCCAAACGGACTTTACCTGTCTGAGGGTCAAACGAGCCTTTCTTGAACGGGATT
>DASTBJ010000087.1:0-6731 GCA_035712125.1 Terriglobia bacterium | reverse complement strand
AATGACCTCCATCCCAACGGCGGCGACGTTCTTTACGGCAATCAGGGCAATGACGTCGTGATTGGCGATAACGTCTACATCACGCGCGACGATTCCACTGCAGTAGTCCAGAAGATCGAGACGATTGATCCCGACAAGGGAGGAGACGACTTTATCGACGGCAGCCAGGGGATGGACACGCTTCTTGGCGGCTTCGGTGACGATACCCTAATGGGTGGCACTCAGGATGACGTCCTGCTCGGCGATAACGGCCTGATGGAGTGGCTTTCGAATGGCCGTTTCGGCGACATCACGGGACTCTCGGATGTGATTCAAGACGAAAATGCGGCTCTGTTCGCTAAGTACTCCGCAGCGGTAGCAGACACCGATGTCACAACGTTGGACCTCGTCACGACCGCCAATCCCACGCTCGGAGGAAGGGATCTCATCATCGGCGGTGACGGCAAGGACTTCGCCTTTAGCGGCACCGACGTCGACACGATTTTCGGCGACGACGGCCTCGCTGCGAATCTGCCGGAAGGATCGGGCGGCATCGACAACAAGGATCTGTTGTTCGGGGACCATGGACGCATCTATCCGCAATTCAGCGAGCCGGGAGTCGATGTCAACTCCCGCAACTTCTTCTCGATCCATATGGGCAATGCTGACGGTGGTGACGGCGATCGCATGTGGGGTGAGGAAGGCGCGGATCTTCTGCTTGGCGGTCAGGGCGACGACCGCATGTTCGGTGGCAGCGGTCATGACGACATGATCGGCGGCCACAATGTCTCTGGTGGGTTTGATGAATTGACGACACCAGCGATCGTGGCGACGATCAATCCCCCGGTAAACGACGTCATGGACGGCGGCACGGGCGACGATGCCATGTCCGGTGACAATGCGACCATCTGGAGGCGTGCGGACGATATCAGCCCGCGGTTCCGGACTACGGGTACAACAATCTACTCCACCACGGACGACACGATTTCTACCAACTTCGGAGTTGATAACCAAAGCGACCCGCTGGATGCGGTCGGTCGCGACATCCGGTTGCTGGACCATGCCGATGCGACCCCCACCGGCTTGTCTGGCGACGATGTCATGGCGGGCAACGCGGGGCACGACACCATGTTCGGCGAGCTTGGCAATGATCTGATGCAGGGTGACGGCTTCATAGGGGTGGACGACGGCGTTGCGGCAACCATAAGCAGACAAATCGACTTCGCCGACAGCGGCAGCAATCCTGACACGGATCAGACGTTGTTCTTCAACATTCCAGAGGCAGTCACCACCGACGGCAACGACTACATGGAAGGCAACGGCGGCAATGACTTCATGTATGGAAACCTCGGACAGGACGACATGATCGGCGGCAGCTCCAACCTCTTTGGCCTCGTGTCTGACGTCATGCGACCGGACGGTTCGGACATCATGTTCGGCGGTGCGGCGATGGATATCTCTCGGAACAACATCGGCGATGCCACCGAAAACATTTCCACGGGTGTTATCACGACGACAGCAACCGGCCACGCCCAGGATTCGGACTACATGATGGGCGATAACGCGACCATCTTCCGCCTTGTCCAGGGTGGTTCCGCGGATGCGTTCCTGACATTTGCTTATGACAATTACGACGGGCCCACAGGGCTCAAGATCATTCCCCGTGCCAACCTCCAACTTGACTACACACTGGGCGGTGCCGACTACGCCGGCGGCACGTACACCAACGGCGTGGCCAATAACGACAATGGCGCTTCCGACCTGATGCACGGCGAGTCGGGCGATGACTTCATTTTCGGCATGACCGCCAGCGACGTGATCTTTGGAGAAGGCCAGGATGATGATGCTGTTGGTGGTTACGGGAATGACTGGATTTCCGGAGGCACGGGCCAGGATGGCGTCATCGGTGACGATGGATTGATCTTCACGAGCCGCAATGGAACCGCGGAAACCCTGTACAACATCGCGGCAACTACCCAGAGCATTATCAGCACGTCAGGACAGATCCAGTACGCGATTATCAACGTCACCGATCAATTGAAGAAGAGCGTGGAACTGGTGCCGTTTAGCTACGATGCGGACTGGGATGCCACAGAGGATGAATTCTTCGGCAATTTCACCAACACGCCGTTCGCCGATGACGCCATCTTCGGCGGTCTTGGCAGTGACTTCCTTCACGGAGGCTCCGGCGACGACGCCATGTCGGGGGCTGAGGCGCTCGCCCATGCGTACGTGCCGACCTATGCGCCCAATGGCACTCCGAATGGTTTGCTCGACCTCGGGTATGACGTTGTCGGAGTGCCGGCAACAATAAATCCGGGCGACGTACTGGCGTTCGATCCCAATGACCCAGACGCGCCGGCCTTGTCCTTCGCCGGCGAGTTTGATCTCTTCGATGAGGATGATGCCCGACGAAAGGTCCTGCTTGATAGTTCCGGTAACCTGTGGAAGTCTGCCGCACAGGGAGCGGCCTCCGAATTCCTGCTGAATTTCAACGAAGACGAAGGCGTCGTCCGTCCCGCGGGCCAGGTTACCGGTGGCGGCAGACCGTTGCAGTACCTCGCAGTCCACGATGACGGCCGAGATGTGATCTTCGGTGACAACGGCAATGACTGGCTCGTTGGCGGCACAGGTCGCGATGATCTGTGGGGCGGCTGGGGCAACGACCTGATGAATGCCGATGATGATCACACGACGAACGGAAACCTGAACAACGCTCCGGATACCCACCCCACTTACGAAGATCGCGCATACGGGGGTGCTGGGCGCGATGTTCTTCTGTCGAATACCGGCGGAGACCGTCTGATCGACTGGGTCGGTGAGTTCAACAGTTACTTTGTGCCGTTCTCGCCGTTCGGCGACCCGGACGTCAGCCGATTCCTGTTACCGTTTTTGCCGGAGTACCTATACGCGCTGTCCAAGGCCGATGGCGCCGACCAGAGTCAGATTCGCGATTTTGCCGGCGGCGTCACTTTAAGGAATGGTGAACCCGGCGGGGAGATTGGTCTGGTTCTGCAGTCTGATGTGGCATGGGGCGATCAGATCGGAGCCCCGGCGGATCCACAGCCGGGTACCATACCGGGCGGCGGCCGTGACGTGCTCTGGTCCGCAGATCCTACAATCCCGCAAGGCGGTTCGGGCCAGGGGCTACTCACTGCGGATCCGTCGTCAACTCCGTCGGGCAATGTGACGGCAATTACTGAAGATCAGATGTCGGCCGTCGCGAATGCGGCGGTGCAGCAGTGGTCGTCCGTACTCAGGGCGGATCAGAGAGAGCCGTTGAACACGCTGCAATTCGCGCTCGTCGCTGAACTGCCGAACGATGCGGTCGCCTGGAACGTCGGAGATGGCCTCACGCTGGTGGACCGATACGCTGCCGGCAGGGGCTGGTTCGTCGATTCGACGCCGTCGAGCAGCGGCGAGTTTCGCGGCATGGATCTCCTAACGGCTTTGATCCACGAGATCGGCCACACTCTCGGCTACGACCATGACGACGGCGGTCCGATGAACGCGACGCTCGCGTCTGGACAACGCGAACTCCTGATCGACTGGCAGGCAAATGTGAAAGACCTGTCGGCGACATTAGGCTGGAACAATCACCGGCAGTATCAAAGGCCGGCGTTCCCGGAGTTCACGGTAGACTTAAGTGCGCCTGCTCCGAAAAAGCGGCTGCTCGCGGACATCGAGACGGAACCGGATGTGACCACACCGGCCGAGATAGATTGGTACGTGGACGTATAAGGCTTAAAGGCTGAGAACAAACAGAAGAAAGAAGGTGCTGTAGAAAAGCGCCATCGCCACCAGCGCGGCCCGCCGCCAGAGCGGCGGCCGCAGTTCTTTCGGAAGCAATCGTGTGTTGATGTAGAGCAAGTGCAAAGAAGACACGATGAAAACGAAGCCGGCGACATTGGCGCCGATCTGCAGCAGGATAATCGGCTGAGCCCGTCGCAGGGCGATCAGTCCCCATACGACAATTATTGCAAGCACGCCATAATAGATGGCGCGTACGTCGCCGCCACGCCAGGCACGGATACGCGTACTGCCGGTCCATAGAATGTCGGTGATGGATCTTGTCATCGCTTCAAGGTTGTCGAGCTGAGTTTTAAAGAGAACCCAGGCTCCAAGGAATGCAACAAATCCTGCGATCAGGGGGCCGATGCTCTGCCCAATGCTGTTGGCGAGTGCCGCGGCGATACCCAGGCCCTGCAACTCCGTCCCTGCGGGAAGGAACGTCACGTAAAGCAGGCCGGGCAGTATCATGCCAAGCACGGCGCCACAAAAGAAGATGCCCACCTGATCCGCGCGCACGATACGCCACCAGCCACGCCAGCGTTCCATCGATGACTTGTCGGGATTAAACGTGAAGCCCGTATGCGCGAGATTCACCTTATGACCGCCGATTGCGGCGGGGATGTATCCGGTCCGTTGGCCCATGCCGTAGCCCTTGTCGCGAGCCCAGTTGGAAAGCGTCAGGTTTGTCGCGCCGCCAGCGCCCGAGTAGGCGACCAGGGCACCGATCAGGAAGAAGTTGGCGCCTTCCGGTATGAAGTAAAACTCTCCTCGCGCGACACTGAAGCCGGTGAGTCCGGCTATCGCGCTGAACCATGTGGATGCGGGAACATACAGCAGAGCGAGCGCAAGAAAACTGCTTAGCGCGACGACTACCATAATCCAGTTCAGCATCTCCAGCGTGCGTTCGATACGTCGACCGACGAGAAGAATAAGCACGCATGCAAAGAACGTCGCAACCGAGATGGCGTAAACTGCCCCCGCATCCTCAGCAACTGCAAGACGTTTCTCGAACAGAAAGAAGATGGCTCCCGCCGCCGTTCCTGCCCATGCCGGCCAGCCGACCTGGAGGAAGTACAGAATCGAGTAAACCCAGGCCCAGAACGTCGAAGAAGGACGGGTACGCATAAAGCCGGTAAACACGGACTCGCCTGTGGCGAGTGTGTACCGCATCAGTTCGAGGTTAAAGATGGTTTGCAGAATGATCGCAATGAGTGTGACCCAGAGAATCGACAGGCCGTGACGAACAAACGCCGCGGGGCCCAGAAGAAACTCTCCGCTGCCGATCGAGGCGCCAAGCACGATGATTCCAGGCCCGACAACACCCAGCCAGCCGAAGCCTTTCGGCATTGGTGGCGGGGGCAGTTCGGCGCGAACCCAGGGATCCAGTCCGGATTTTGCCTCAGGAGCGTCGGAAGAAGCGTTTTTCACGCGGCGTAGTATAGTCCGCCAGATTCATTCGTGAGACTGAAATCAACCGTTTGCGCTTGCGGGGACGTCAGCCTGATGCAAACGAATGCTGGCCCTGATGGTTGTCCCGCCGCTCGCCGACTCGATTTCCAGGGATCCTCCAACCTGGTGTAACCGTTCACGCATTCCCACCAGTCCCAGGCCCGTGGACGGGTTCTGCTGCGACTTCGCGCCCGACAGCGTCGAGAGACGGATGTCACCGGGAATACCCTTGCCGAAGTCTTTAATGCTGAGGGTCACATGATCTCCCGCGGATGACGGCTGCTGCACGAGTCGAATTCGTGCTGTCGCACTTCCGGAGTGGCGCCACACATTCGTCAATGCTTCCTGGATGACACGGAAGAGCACGAGTTCGACTGAGGCCGGCATTCGCCTGGTTTCTTCAGGCAGGTCCAGATCGACATCGATGCCGGTACGTTGCGAAAAGCCCCGAAGATAGGTTCGGAGCGCAATATCCAGTCCGATCCCATCCAGCAATGGGGGATGGAGCAGATAGGAAACCGTTCGTATCTCCACCATTGATTGTCGGAGGATTTCTGCAAGTTCACTGACAACGGTTGCGTTGGATTGCGGAGCCATGCCTTGAAGCCGGCTCACCAGCAGACTGGCGGCGGTTAGATTTTGTCCCGTACTGTCGTGTAATTCTCGGGCGATTCGCCTGCGCTCTTCGTCCTGCACCCGGAGAAGGGCCCCCGCAAGTTCTCGCATTGTTCCTCCAGTGCGATTCACTTCGTCAATGACGGCGCCGAGAAAAAATACCGGAACAGCCACACCGATGAGAAAGAACTGCAATGCGAGAACGTTTCCTTCCGGAGTCTCTCCAATGAATACGCTGGATTCGTGAAGGTTTTGCCAGATCGAAACCACCGTTACGGTGAGAACCGCGCCGCTCGCACCTCTCTGGCCGAAGCGGATTGCAGCCCAGAGGATGAAGGGAAGCGGCAGGTAAAGCAGGGCCGGCAGAAAACCGCTCTCGACCGTTCCCCTGCCGCTGTGGAAGACGATAGCGCAGACTATACCAAGCCCCAGCCCGAGTACACCGGCTTCGACCATTCGCGCCGTGCCACGAAGAAAACCTTCGTGTCGGCCGAACCAGCTTAGAAAGGCCGGCCCGAGAGTGACGGAGCCCAGAGCATTCGAGATGTACCAGTATCCCCAGTGCGCCCAGTAATTGCCGACATGGCCCTCTCCGAGGATCTGAACGAATGCGCCGGCAAATGCGCTGACCGCAGGCGCAATGCCGGCCGTAATGAGGATGTAGGTTGACGCATCTCGAAGCGTTCCAAACCACGGCGGCCCCTTAACGAACCGCTGCACGCCATACGCATTCAAGGTTGCAACAATACAGTTTGTCGCAAACGCCACCAGCAGCTGCACCGGAGGCATGCCGACCGAAATCTCAGCAAGAACATGCGCGGGGAAAGTCGCAGCGATATACAGCCACCATTGGCGCTTCGGCGCGACCATCAACGCGCAGAACAACACAACGTTCG
>DASTBJ010000086.1:0-2869 GCA_035712125.1 Terriglobia bacterium | reverse complement strand
TGTAGGGGATGTTGGCTTCGGCCAGCAGGACATTCATATGGCCCGGCATCCGCCCTGCAACCGGATGAATAGCGAACTTCACGGTCGTTCCTCGCTTCTTGAGCTGATCATACAGTTCCCGCATCTTATGCTGCGCCTGGGCCACCGCCATCCCATATCCCGGAATAATCGCGACAGTGTTCGCCTGTCCGAGAATCTGAGAAGCGCCCTCGGTCGTCTCAGACTTATAGACTCTTTGCTCGCTCCCGCTTTTTCCCGGTTGCAGCTTTCCGAAAGCACCGAAGAGGACATTCGTAAATGACCGGTTCATGGCCTTGCACATCGCAATCGCGAGAACCAGCCCGCTCGAGCCATCGAGGGCCCCGGCCGTAATGAGTAAACGATTGTCGAGGACAAATCCCATCGCCACCGCGGAAAGACCCGCGCAGGCGTTGAGAATTGCAATGACCGTCGGCATGTCGGCGCCCCCGATGGGGAGGATCAACAGGACTCCGAACACCAGGGCGAGGAAGATGATGGCGCAAAACGCGAACGAGGCTCCCGGAGCGTTGGGACTAACTATAAGCATTCCGGCGAGCCCGAAAGTCAGTCCGAGGAGAGCGATGTTGACGACCTTCTGAAGCGGGTACGTTACCGGACGTTGCGGCACCCAGCGGACTTCCTGCAGTTTCCCAGCCGCCATGAGACTGCCGGTAAAGGTGAGAAAGCCGAGCAAGACTTCCGCCAGCAGAGCAATCATCCGAGGAGGTGTCAGGAACTCGACGCCCTCCCCAGCGCGCAGAAAGTATTCCGCAGTCCCGACCAGACCCGCAGCCGCGCCGCCAAAGGCGTGAGACAGGGCGGTACGCTGTGGTACGGCTGTCAGCGGTATCCGGGAGAGCGGAACGCCGACAACAAGTCCGGCGCCGATCGCGCCGATAATCCAAAGGACATGCGACATTCCCGGTTGAGCCCACGTCACGGTAATGGCAACCGCTACTCCAAGGACTCCGGCGAGCACGCTACGTCGCGCCGTCTCCGGAGTGTTCATCCAATGCAGGGAAAAGATGAATAGAACTGCGGCGGCAAGGTATCCGATCTCGGTTGCTGCGGCGGTCATGGCTGGCTATCCCCGCCCCGCTTGCCGCGAGTCTTGAACATCTTCAACATCCGGTCGGTAATCAGGAAGCCGCTGACGATGTTCGTTGTCGAGGAAAAGAGGGCAACAGCGCCCAAAATGCGGATTCCGATGGGGTGGTCGCCACCCGTGATCAGAATGGCTCCCACGACTGCAATCGCGGAGATCGCGTTCGTCAGTGACATTAGAGGCGTGTGAAGCAGCCGGGACACGCGCCGGATCACCCCTAATCCTACGAAAGAGGCGAGCACAAAGACATACAGCGTAGACCAGAACTGGCTGCTCATTTCCGGAACTTCATAAGCTGGCCTTCAGCATCGCTTCACGAGTGCGCGCGTGTACGACTTCCCCGCCGTAGGTGATGACACAGCTCTTCTGGATGTCGTCATTGAAATCGAGCTGAAATCGCCCGTCCTTCGTGAACGCCAGAAGGAACGCCGTCAGGTTTCGCGAAAAAAGAAGGCTCGCGTGATAAGGGACGGTCGCCGCGAGGTTGAGGGGCGCGAGGATTGTGACGCCGTCGACGGTTACGGTTTGTCCAGGTTTTGAGAGTTCGCAGTTGCCGCCCCCGTCGGCCGCAAGGTCCACAATAACCGCGCCCTTCCTCATAGACCGGACCGTTTCGGCATTAATCAATCGCGGCGCGATCACTCCCCCGATAAGGGCAGTCGTGATGACGACATCCGATTGGGCGCATTCGGCGGCCAGCAAAGCCTGCTGCCGTTCCCGGTCGCCGGCCGACAACTCTTTCGCATAGCCACCGCCGGCCGAAGCGTCCTGGGCCGGCTCGATACCGACGTACTTCGCCCCGACGCTCTCGATCTGTTCCTTGACCTCGGGTCTCACATCGGTGGCAGTCACATTCGCTCCGAGTCTCCTCGCAGTCGCAATGGCCTGGAGCCCCGCGACTCCTGCGCCAATGACGAAGACCTTCGCGGGAAGTACGAGCCCGGCTGCCGTTGTTAACATCGGAAAGTACCGGTTCAACTCTACGGCGGCAAGGAGCGCTCCCTTGTAACCGGCAATGCTGGACATCGAGGAAAGAGTATCCATCGCCTGCGCGCGCGTGCTTCGCGGAATCGCATCACTCGAAAACGCGGTCACCCGTTGTTCCGCCAGCCGCTTGATTTCCTGCAAGTGACGAATGGGCATCAGCGATCCCAGAAGAATTGCGCCGGCGCGCATCAAGGCCATTGAGTCTTGTCCTTCCGGAAGGTGCTCGTGTACGTTCACCGTCAAGACGATATCGGCCGAGGGGAACACGACCGAACGATTCAATTCCAATAAGACCCCGGCGTCTCGATAAGCCTCATCCGGCCAGCCTGCGGCTGCCCCCGTACCCGGCTCGATCGAGATTTCATACCCGGCGTGGATAAGCTTCTTCGCCGATTCCGGAACCAGCGCTACCCGGCGTTCCCCGAAATGCGTTTCCTTGGCGACCGCGATCCGCATGAGGCTTCAAATCATAACCGACAAATTGGTTCGCTCTGTCCGGCCGAGGTACGGCCGATGTCGTCTTCCAGAACATAGAGCTGCTGCAAACCGACAGAACGGAGTGCGTGCTGGTCCTTGCCGGCGATCATGTCTATCACATGGATTATCGCGGCTTTCTGCGACAGCATGCCGAAACGGATGCGGATCTCACGATTGCGACGGTTGAACACCCTCTTCGCGATGCATCCCACTTCGGTGTGCTTGAGGTGGACAGAGGTTTCAAGGTCACTGGTTTTGAAGAAAAGCCGGCGAACCCTC
>DASTBJ010000085.1:0-12151 GCA_035712125.1 Terriglobia bacterium | reverse complement strand
AGGACCGCAAGCAGGACGATCTGCTCGAATTCACCGAGATATCCGCTTCTGGCCATATATGTTCTGAATCCTAGAACTAATACGTAGCGACTGGGAAAAAGGTTCACGACAATTTTCCGTCGCGTTTTTGTGGGATTCAGGGCAGAAACATGGTCCTGGATGCAGTACCTGTCACTGCCGGTCAACCTTCCGGGGAATCCATCTCGCTTCGTTCCGTGCCAGGACCGATCCTATTCGCCAGGACGATGCCCAGTGGTGCGTTGCTCCTGGCTCAACAACCACAAGACATCCGAGCCATTTCGTTAGGGGTGCTCGACGCGAACGAAAAGTCGGTCACGTGGTCACGATTAGAACTGATCGGCTTGCGTCTTCCCACTCCGGTTGCATGGTCGCCGGACGGTAGCAGATTCGCCTATGTCTCTGGCGTCTTCGGAACCGCGACCAGGGTGGTCCGTATCAAAGATCTTACGCGTGACGACGACCGGGAACTGTTTCGGAGGGATAGTCCCTTACCAGGGTGTACCTGGGCCCACAATCAGCCCACTATCTATTGCACGCAGAGTCTCGACACCAAAACAAACATCCTTTCGGCGTCCGAGTCCGGCTCCGTTGAAGTTATCGGTTCCCTGGCCGGGCCGAAGACCATGGTCCAGATAACCTCAGACGACCGGAAACTGGTCCTGGTCCGACCGGAAACAGTGGATTGGGTTGAATGGGACATCGCTACGGGACTGGAAAAAACGTTGTCGTTCATGCGATCAACAGATGGAAGGTGGAGTCTCGGCCGCATGATGACCCCCGGGCGTCCTGGCGTCATGACAATCCGACCGGCTGCAGGCACTGACAGCGATTGGAGGCCTCTGGCCGTGCGCAGGATCCCTGGCGCCGGGCCTATTCCCACCGTCTTTTCGTCTGATGGCAAATGGGTGATTTATCACGATAGAGACATGGACGGTAAGGACGGCCTCTATCGAGTAGCAACAGATGGCAGCGGGGAGCCCGAACGATTGGGCGATTATCCGACGGACTCCCCAACCAGCGCGTTGTCTGTCAGCCGCGATGGCCGCAAGTTCCTCGTGAACGCACCTAAGCCGTTTCAGCCTGAGTTGTGGATACTGGAGAACTTTCTACCTGTAACGCCGGCGACGCCAACTCCCGCAGCGAAAGCGGGAACCAGGTAGCGGCAGCGAGAATGACATTGATGGAAGCTTCCAGTAAGGTGACGAATGACTTTTTTCGCAACGGCGCGCCACGTCGATAACGGGACACCGACCATGTTGTGCGGAGGATCTCTCCAACATACTCGAGCAATTCGCGCACAACGACGGTTGCTTCACGTCCGCATGCTGCTCATAGGGTGTCGCTACTTGCTGGTAGCGAAGCATTTTGATATCGTCGCGAAAATTTCACTTCGACCCTCAAACAGCGCGCGGGAAAGGATCCCAACATGGTCGGCAGAAGATATTTCATCAAAGTCTTGGCGACAGGCGGTGCCGGATTATTCCTTCGGAGCAGGGGATGGGAAGCTCTTGCAGAGATTCCAGGTGGAACTCTTTCTTCAGCAGGTATTCCGAAATATGTGACACCGATGTTGATTCCGCCGGTCATGCCTGTTGCGCGAACGATCGTGCAGGCGGGCCGGAGCCTCGACTACTACGAGATTTCCGTGCGTCAATTCAAGCAGCAGATCCTGCCGTCTGGCTTACCATCCACCACGGTGTGGGGATATGGCCCTGAAACCTCGATCGGAAACAGGGGACCTCTGCTCCACAATGCTCCATCGTTGACGATCGAAGCGAAGTGGCAGAGGCCGGTGCGCGTCAGATGGATCAACGGGCTCGTCGACGCGAATGGGGATTACCTGCCGCATCTGCTTCCGGTGGACCCCACACTGCACTGGGCGAACCCTCCGGGAGGCGGCGCAGGCCGCGATTCGAGGCCCACATTTGCATTCACTCCACTGCCCTACACCGGACCTGTCCCGCTGATCACGCACGTCCACGGCGCTGTCAATGTCGGCGACGAAAGCGACGGTTACGCGGAAGCATGGTATCTGCCTGCGGCGAGGAACATTCCTGCCGGACACGCAACGGAGGGTACCTGGTACGACTTCTTCAAAGGTAAAGCTCAGGCAAAATTCGGCGCGCAGTGGGGACCAGGCAACGCCGTATTTCAGTATCCCAACGCGAACCGGGCTTCGACGGCGTGGTATCACGATCACACGCTCGGCATGACGCGGCTGAACGTCTATGCCGGGCCGGCCGGCTTCTACATCATTCGCGGGGGTCCCGACGGTGACGCTGCCGTTCGCGACTCGCGCTTCCAGGGGCAGCCTGCTCGGTTGCCCGGCCCCGCGCCCTCGGAAAACGACCGGTTCCCATCGAACAGAACTATTTACGAGATTCCCATCGCGATCCAGGATCGCTCCTTCAATGCCGATGGGTCCTTGTTCTACCCAAACACTCGCGAGTTCTTCGATGGTGTCAGCGGACCATATATCCCGTTCACCGACGTCTCGCCGATCTGGAATCCCGAGTTTTTCGGAAACGTCATTATGGTGAATGGCAACACATGGCCGTTCCAACAGGTTGAAAAGCGACGCTACCGTTTCCGGTTCCTCAACGGATGTCAGTCACGGTTCCTCATCCTGGACTTTAATGACATCCCAGGTGTGGAAGTCTGCCAGATTGGTAATGAAGGAGGCTTTCTTGCAGCGCCGGTCAACATCCGTGTGGACCACGGCAACCGCATCCTGTTGGCGCCCGCCGAACGGGCGGACGTGATCGTGGACTTCACCTTTGTTCCAGTTGGGAATTATGTCCTCCGTAATGTAGGTCCAGACGAGCCGTTTGGAGGAGGTGTGCCGGAAGTGGACTTCGAACCTGCGGATTCTGGGACGACGGGCCAGGTCTTGCAGTTCCGTGTCGTGCCATCCGTGGGTCACGACACGTCTACTCCAGCGGAGTTCCTGGAACTCCCATCTATCACGCCGTTGCCTGCCGAAACCGTGACGCGCCCTGTCGCTCTGATCGAAGAGATGTCAGCGTTCTTCGACGATGCGCCCTCTGAGGCGCTGCTCGGCAAGATCGATGGAGACCCCAGCATCGCCCCGGGCGTGTGGCTTAGCCGGATGTGGGAGGACACGGTCACCGAAAACCCTGAAGCTGGGGCAGTCGAGGTGTGGGAGATTTACAATGCCACCGCCGATGCCCACCCGATACACATCCACGAGGGAGTTTTCGAAGTCGTGAACCGGCAGAACATTCTCGTGAATGAGGCGGACGAAACGGTGCAGGTCTCGCCCGGATCGTCGGCGACTCCTCCCGAGCCCTGGGAAACCGGTGTGAAGGATACAGTCATCGCTTACCCGGGACAGGTCACGAGAATCCGGATGAAGTTCGAGGTCGCAGGACAATACGTCTGGCATTGCCACATCGTGGAGCACGAAGACAACGAAATGATGCGGCCCTACCGCATCGGGCCTGTTCAGCCCGGCCAGCCTGAGTAAGCGCGAAGATCCGGATGTAAAATCAGACGGACTGCTCAACCTTCCGTGTCTGGATCAAGATTGTCTTTGGAGCACGTCGTCCCCTTGCCCGGCAAGGCTTCAATGTCACGGAGTCGATCGAACCGACAATAGACATCGAACCCCGCCTCCGGGAGCTACTTGCCCCACCCTGCTTATCCCGCTTAAGCTAGGCCATCTGCAGGTTCAGAAAGGGAAAAACATGCGGAATACTCCGATATTTTCTGTGCTGGTGATGGGACTCTTCATAACAACCGCAGTGCCGGCACAGGACACGGCGTCTGTGGCGCAGGCTGGAGCTGCCGTCGTGGAACCGCCGACGATTGGTGCGTTAGGGGTTGAGTGGCGGATCGAAGGGGACTCGAACCGCAACGCGTCGGTCGCTGTTGCATGGCGTCGCGTTGGAGAGTCCCAGTGGCAAGATGGCCCGCCGCTATTGCGCTTGCAGAACGAAGCCGTGCAATCGGGGGCTTCATTCCACTATGTCGCTCCCAACATGTTTGCGGGCAGCATCTTTGGTCTTGATCCGAATACATCGTACGAAATCCGGCTTCGCCTTTCAGATCCGGATGCGCCAAAGGGCGCAGCACCTTTCGAGCGTATGTTGACGGGGCGTACAAGACCTGTACCAAAACCCGCTGCAGGTGGGGCAATCTACCACGTTTATCCGCGCGATTACTCCGGCCAGAAACAGGAGCCAAACTTCAACAGCTTGATGGCTGCATACAACACCGGCGCCAACGGCGCGGATTTCGTCAACTCGTTTCAGCCGCGTGTGAAGCCCGGCGATACTATCCTGGTGCACGCGGGCACTTATCGTGAAGATCGCCGGCGGTATGCCGGCCCGAATTCCACCCTATTCGATGGCACGTTTTATCTCACCGCGGACGGCACCGCGGACAAGCCGATCGTGATCAAGGCGGCGGGAGACGGCGAGGTCATCTTTGATGGCGACGGCAATGCCGTGTTGTTCGATCTCACCGCCGCGGACTACACCTATATCGAAGGGATCACCGTCCGCAACACGGATGTGGCGTTCCTTCTTGGCCGCAAACGCATCCTGGGGGCGGTCGGATTCACGCTGAAGAATTCGCGCCTGGAAAATGTCGGCCGCGGTGTCTTCACCGACTGGGGTGGAGCGCGAGACTTCTACATTGCCGATAATGTCTTTATCGGCCGCAACGATCCAATGCGGCTAATGGGTTGGATCGGCCGCACCTGGCAGAACCTGCCCGGTTTTCCTCAGCCGTTGCTTTCGGAATATGCAGTCAAGGTCTACGGTTCGGGACATGTGATCGCGTACAACCGGGTGGAAAACTTTCACGACGGAATTGATCATGCGACGTATGGTGATCCTGATGGCTGGCCGGACCGTCCGGTTATGGCTGTCTCGACCGACATCTTGGGTAATGACATTCGCAATGTAGACGACAACTGCATCGAGGCCGATGCCGGTGCGCAAAACTTCCGTGTCATCGGCAACCGCTGCTTCAATATGGCCCATCGCGCGTTGTCTACTCAGCCGGCGCTCGGCGGTCCGATCTATTTTGTCCGTAATATTGTTTACAACGCGCCGGAAGGCGGAGCGCTGAAACTCACGGCGAACTCCGCCGGTGTGCTCGTATACAACAACACCTTTCTCTCTGAAGCCCATCAGATGGGCCCGGCATCGAACCTGCACTTTCGCAATAACCTGATCCTTGGCCAGGGTGCCTGGCCGGAAGTTTTCTCCGTTGAAACGTTCACACCGTACTCGAGTTCGGATTACAACGGCTTTGCAGCTGCCGTGGCCGGTCCTTCAGTATTTGCATGGGCCGCTCCGACCGGCGGGGCGGACTACAACGCCCGAGGCGAGCGTCCGCTCCAATCATTTTCGACTTTGCCCGCCTACGCTGAGCGGACGGGGCAGGATTCTCATAGCCGCATGATTGATTGGTCGATCTTCCGGCAGGCTCGTCCTCCGGTGCCGGGAGACCCCACGCGAATCTACCGTCCAGAAGATTTTGATTTCACCCTTGTGCCCGGATCTGCGGCCATCGATACCGGCACGATCCTGCCCGGCATCACTGATGGTTATACCGGCAAGGCGCCGGATCTAGGCGCGGTGGAATTCGGCGCGCCGGCACCAACTTATGGACCGCGACCGATCGCCGCGCAGCCTTAAGAGTCGAATTGAAACCTGAAACGGGCGGTTCTCCGGCGTGGTCAACACGAATGTTATTGCAGGATGTTGCAGACTCAACTTAGGCTCTTGCTCAATTCATCGCGTCTGTTATGGCAATGCCATCCAATTCAACCGAAGACCTTGCGCGGGACCTCAACAACATCCGTCAGCATTTTACTTCTCTGGAAACCATGGCTGCTGCCCTTCGGGCGCATGAAGGCTTTGAGGGACTGAATCGCGCCACGCTTTCGCGATGGCTTACACGGCCGTCGAAGCGCGCGAAGGCGGCGTTGGAAATCCTGCGGTCGCGGCGGCCGCCGGCCGTATTCCGGATTGCGGAGAACAAGACCCTCTCGGTGATTCCCTCATCGATGCTGCAGTGGGACATTGAGGAAGGAACTCCGCATGGCCTCCTTGCCAGCCGATACGATATGAAGCCCACGATTCACGCCACTCCACACGGCGATGGCAGCTTCGAGTATCTCGCAAACGGTCATGCCGATGTGGCTGTGATCCCTGGAGACCTTGTCTCGCGACTACCGGAATTTTGTTCGCGGTTGTGTTTATTGTCGAAGGTCTATATTGCGGGAATTTCTGCGAAGCCGGTGACCTCACCCTTCGAGTTGAAAAACAAACGATTTGCCGTCCTGGCTGGTAGTTCCTTCGTCACCCGGTTGACATTCGAAAGCAGGAACTGGGGATTCGAATTGGTTCCTCCTCTGGTCCTACCTTCGTTGCAAGACTGCGCCAGCGCGATGGTCGATGGAACCGCGCAATGCATTGTGGGGTGGGAGCCGTTTGTAACTCATGCCAGGCGGGCCATCGAAAGAAGCAGACCCGTCCATAACATTCCTCACGGGGTTTTGGGTTGGTTTGAAATGCACGCGGCGGTAAATCTCCGTACTGCGCATCCCGCCGCCGTGCGCGCGTACTTGTCGGGCCTGCAGGAGTCGGTGAGTTATACGAACGGACGAAAGTCCGTGGCGGCCTTTCACGCCGAAATCGGAAAGCGGTATAGCCTCGAGCCTTCCGAAGTGCGCAACATCCTTGCCAATGTCATCTTCTCCGCATCAGATCTGGATGCGGCGACAGCGCTCTGTCTATGGGAGCGCGAAGCGCTGCTTTATTCCCACCAACGCAACAGTCTGCAACAAGGTTCCCTTCCCGCGCGCGGATCCGGCTGATACGCTCCCTCGAGAGTTTTCGACGAATGGCCACAAGCGCCGCTGCTTGTGACCTCTCGCGGTCGTTTCTAACCTCCGCAACCGCCGCAGCCTCCCCCACAGCCTCCCCCACAACCACCGCCACAGCCGCCGCCGCAGCCTCCGGCCCCGCAACCGCCACTATTCGGAGGGCGGCTATTTCGAGATTGCGTGAACATTTCCGTCAAAGGGCTCATTTCTGTTCCAGCGAGCACGGTATATCCAAAAACGGCGGCCGCCAACGATGGACTCCAATCCGGGCGATACTCGGCGTTCTTCAGTCCGCTCCACACATTCTGGATCGCTTCCATATACCGTTCGCCCCGCCGGCTGAGGCGGCCCGGACGTCCTATCATGAGAATCGCGATAACGCCGGGGATGCCCATCAGGACAAGGAATACGAACGGCCGATCTCGCGAAATGCCGATGAACATTCGGGCAAGGCCAATCGCAAACACCACGGCGATACCAACGGCCACGTTTTTCCACGCTTCGTTCTTGAGTTGCTCGGATGTCAGAAGGCGCTCCGCCCTTAACTTCTGTTCGTATTTCAATGCGTGATACCTCAAAACGAAAGGCAAGTCGGTCGAAGAGACGCTGGAGTCCGGCCGCGCATAAATAGCTTCCGCGGTTCGCGCGGAGCGAAACCATTGAAAGGCTGCCAACTCGATGGGCAGGAGATCCGAGAGAGATGGCGGTTTCGGATTCTGTTCAATGAGCCTTACCGAGGGCGTAGAAAGTGTTCCCGGGGACGTCGTCGTTATCCGAAGATATTTCCGTTCGATCAGCCGGACGATAATCACGCGAGCCAGTTCGCTATCGCCGCCCCTGAAGTAACTCACTTCATAGGGGTCGATCTCGGCCGGCGGGGACAGCGGCGCCAGCTGCGCCGAAGTGTCTCGAGACCATTTTCGCCACCAGCAAACGATCGCCGCGATGCTGATGATGACGGCGAATATGACGAGGAATTCCGGTCCTGTTAACTGAATGAGGTTTCCCATATTCCCTCCTGAACTCGAAATCAGTCGATCCACGTTAACAGCGCGGTTCCCAACAACACGGCGACGGCTACACCGAACGGCTGAAGCCAGGATCGCGAAATCACTATGTTCTGCTTCAAATTGACGCGGCGGTAAGCAAGGTCTCTGCCGAAGCGGACACCCGCGTTTGGCCAGATGTCATCGGGCGGTTCTCCGAAAAACTTTTGGTAGCTCTGCAGAGTTCTTTCGTACTCGGCTGCGAAACGGTCCTTCTCCGCGACTCCACCTTTCGTCGGATTATGGTGGATGGGCCGGCGCGCCACGTCGCGGCAGAAGCTCGACCACGATCGCGTGTACAGCAGGTGCTGGTGCCAGGCCTGATCGACCTGATCCGACGGAACGGCCACGTGACCGGCAGTGACGATCAGAAATGCAAACCTGCGGTATTCCTCGATCACACGCAACGCATAAAAGATGTCCCAGCCGTTGTCCTTGGCCAGCCGATCGGCGAAGGTCATATCGGGACTGCCCTCGTCAAATACGAATGCTGCGATCCTTGAGAAGAGTTCGCTTTCCTCTGATGTCATCGCCGCCTCCCTTTTTCAAGCCGAACTTGGCGCGATGCTAAGACACAGGGTTCATGAGGATGGAGGGGAATCTTGTTGCAGGTTGTTGCGGAACAGCGCTTCACGCTCCAGAAGCTTGAGCGTTGAGTTGTGATCGCGCACAGATTGGCGCGCGGATAGGTCTGTTCGTTCAGGAGACACTGTTCGTTCCGGAGACACGACCAGCGACCTTCACTGTCGATCAATACCGAGACGGATTGACTGGTCTTAGAGTTGTTCGATGATTCCCGTGCTGTCGCCGAACTTTTCCGCCCGCACTCCTGCCTTGTGCAGGATCGTCAGGAGAAGGTTTGAATGCGTAGTGTCCTTCGCAACACGGATGTGTCTTCCGCCCTTCACGGCCCCTGACGCACCTCCAGCCAGCAACATCGGCAGTGGGTTGTGATTGTGTTCGTTGCTGTTGCTCATACCGCTGCCGAAAAGGATCAAGGAGTGGTCCAGTAGATTTCCATCGCCATCAGGAGTCGCCTTGAGCTTGTCCAGGAAGTAAACCAGGGTGCCGTGATGGTAGGCATTGAGCTCGGCAAAGCGGTCCATGTTGGCGCGCACGCTGGAGTGATGCGACAGATTGTGGAATCCGTCGCGGATATTGGTCGCCGGAAAAACGGCGTTGCTCAACTCGTGAGCGAGCATCAACGAGGTAATGCGCGTGATTTCGGCCCGGAATGCCAACACCTGAAGATCGAAAAGCATCTTGAGGTGGTCTTCGAGGTTCTCGGGCGCACCGGTCGGCGTGTCGGGCACGTCAAGTTTCGCAGCGGCCATCTGCTTTTCCGACTTCTCGATGCGGCGTTCTATCTCGCGCACGTCGTCCAGGTAGGCCGTCAGTCTGCCGCGATCGCCGGCAGGAAGCTGGGCTTTCATCGATGCGATTTGTTCGATGACCGAATCCAGGATGCTGCGCGATTGCTGCCGCCGCGCCTTACGTTCCGCTTCGTTCGCGCCGTCGCCGAAGAGTTTCTCGAAGATCACCTGCGGATTGCTCTCCATGGGGAGAGGTGACGTTGCCGTCTGCCAGGAAATCGTATTAATAAAAGGACCGCTCCGCTCGCCCGATTCCCACTTCAGCTCGAGGGAAGGCAGCGGAGTGTCCTGGCCGATGACTTTTGCTGCCGCCTGATCCACGGATTCGCCGAGAACCGGTCGCGGATTCGCATCCTGTTTCGCTCCGGTCAGGAATACCGAAGACGAACTACTGTGATTGGCGGCGGCAGAGGAGTCGGCGCCGTAGGCATTCGGCGCAGAGGTATTACTGATAAGGTTGATATAGTCGCGGAAGGGTTCCAGCGGTTTGAGGATCGGCGTGTATTCGAAGCCCGCTCCTTCGGTGGCGGGCAGCCACTTATCCATGGTTACGCCATGAGGATAGAAGATAAAGGCAAGACGAGTTTTCGGTGAGGCGCCTGCCACCCTCGACGGCGTTTGTGCCGGCAGCATGGACTCGAGGAATGGCAGAGCCACGGTGACGCCGGTACCACGCAAAAACGTCCGGCGGGAAAGATGTCTCTTCGTGATGAAACTCATGTTTTCTTTCTCCTCTTAGCGATCTTTCGTCCGCATTTGAAACGGCTCGCTCTTGACGACTCCGAGAACAAGCGATGAAAGACGGAAATCTGTTTTGGCTGAGTCGCGAATAATTTTTCGAATGGCCGGCATGTCGTAGGGAGTGACAGCCCTTCCGGTGGCATAGGTCATCAACTTTTCCGTAGCGACACTCACAAACATATCCGACCGGTCCAGCAAAGCCCGCCGAAGACTCGCAGGGCCGTCAAGCTTCGTGCCGTCCACCATCTCCGCCGTGGCGTCGACGCGGGTCTTTCCGTCCAGATCACGCCACTTTCCGACGAGATCGAAATTCTCCAGGCTGAAACCGACGGGATCCATAATGTTGTGGCAAGCGGCACACGTTGGATTCCTTCGGTGGAGTTCCATCCGCTCGCGTATCGTTTTGGCTTTGCTTGCATCACCCTCACCATCGAGGTTCGTTTCGACACCGGGAGGCGGGGACGGAGGACGCATGCCCAGCAGGTTCTCGAGGACCCAGGCGCCGCGCTGTACCGGAGAGGTGCGATTCGAAGCCGATGTCACGAGCAGGATACTGCCCTTTCCGAGGATGCCTCTTCGCGGATCGTCCCTGGCGAGCGCAACACGACGGAACAGACTGCCTTTGATGTTGGGAATCCCGTAGTGGCGAGCGAGACGTTCATCCACGAATGTGTAATCCGCGTCGAGCAATGCGATGATGCTGCGGTCTTCGTGCAAAATGCTCTCGAAGAAAAGCTCCATTTCCCGTTTGAATGCAATGCGGAGATTCCCATCGAAGTCGGCTGACGGATCCGGCTCTGCATTATCCAGTTCGCGTAGACGCATCCATTGCGAGGCAAAATTGTCGACAAGCGATTTCGCCTTCGGGTCGGCCAGCATCCTGCGGGTCTGTTGTTCCAACACCGCCGGCCTGGAGAGTTCGCCGGCAGTAGCGAGTTCGAGTAGTTTGTTGTCCGGAATGCTGCTCCACAGGAAGAACGACAGTCGTGTCGCCAGTTCCAAATCGGTCAAGCGATAGGCTGCGCCTGGCGCAAGATTCGCCGGAACGCGTTCCATTCGAAAGATGAAGCGGGGATCGAAAAGGAGGCGCGCCAGCGCTCGCTCGATCCCCATCTCGAAACCACCCTCGTTACGGCCTTCCTGATAGAACCCCAGTAACGTTTCGATCGAAGAATCCGTGTCTGTGATCGGTTGCCTGAAAGCTCGAGTTGCCAGGCTCCGAATAATCTGCCGTGCGCAGTTCGCTTCCGCAGTCGGGTTTGCCGGGTAACACACAAAAATCTTGCGACGGCTTGGTGTGTCTCCGGGAGTGAGGAGGCCATAGGGGCCTGTGATGGTGATACTCGTGACTCCCCCGCCTCGGCCGCCAGGCCCGCTGAAACTGCTGTCCATGTTTCCGGGATCAAAGGCGCGGGTGCTCGCAGCCCCGATGGTGTGTAATCCCGCCCTTATCGGCGCGCGAATCGATCCCCGGCCCGCAGTCGGAATCGGCACCCCGTCGATTGTCAGGTCCACACGTGTGCCTGCTGCGCGGATTTCGTATTCGGCATCGAGGGGGAAGTAGTGCCGCGCAAACATGCCACCCACCGTGCCGATCGGCATTCCATCAAGATGCGTGTTTTGGGTTACTCCTTTTGCAGGCCGATACGTTGCCGGCGTGGGCTGTACTGACAAATTGCCGACGGCAAGACGGCTGATCTTCATTCCAGCCGATAAATACGCCTGCATGAGAGAGGGTGACGTTCCCAGAACATCAGCAACATTGTCGAAGCCCGCGCTCGTGCTGTCGCCGGGCAACATCGTGGAAACGTCGACTTCCAGATCCAGTAGATCCCGGATCGCATTCGCATACTCATTGCGATTCATGCGCTGGACCGATGGCGATCCAGGATTAGGACGGAGAGCCGCCTCCCGATCCAATCCGGTTTCGAGCCACGATGCAAGACCATCAAGTGTGGCCCGGTCGGGACGTGCGGCGTTCTTGGGAGGCATCATACCCGTGCGGAGCTTTCGCACGACAGCTTCCCAGGCCACGACATCTTTTTCTAGATGGGCCAGATCCTTTGTATCGAGTTCGAAGTTCCCCGCCTTGCTTCGCTGGTTATGAC
>DASTBJ010000084.1:0-6938 GCA_035712125.1 Terriglobia bacterium | reverse complement strand
AGTGCCACCGAGTTGATCTCGACCATCACGAAGTATTCCGCCTCCGAGAAATAGGCGGTCGAGCTTAGATGAGGCGGCCCTTACGCCGCCTCGAGTCCACGAGATATGAAATTGGATAAGTACAACAGTCATCGGACAACAGTCATCGGATAGCCGAATATTGGGGAACACGGTGTCCTCAATGATAAATTTCCGATGACTGTTGTACTTAACCAATTCCCAAAACAACCGGCCTGACCCCGATTTCGGCGCCTCTCACCCTACTTCGCCTTAACGACCACCTGATCTGCAACGCTTAAGACGCCCTCGGTACCCTCGGCGATCATTGCGGCACGTTTCTTTGCCTCGGCCGACATCACGGTGCCCTTCAGCGTGACGACGCGATCGTTTGTATCCACGGTGATGTTGCTCTCTTTGAGCAGCTTATCGTCTGCGAATTTGGCCTTCACTTTTGTGGTGATCCAACCGTCGGTAATCGCTTCGCCTGTGGACGAAACAATCTCTTTTCCCTTGTCGGCAACATCCGCGACGACCTCCCTGGTCTTTTCGGCAGCGTCGTCGGCGATTTCCTTTGTCTTGTCTTCGATCTGCTGCACGGCTTCACGGGCCTGATCTTTATCGTTCGGCGAACACGCCCCGCTGACCACGAGAATGGCGAGGGCACAAACCATCCATAACTTTGCGGTGTTCATAACTGCATCTTAGGCTGGATTGCCTGGTTTCTCCAGGACCTTCGCGGGCCGCAACTCACACGCGAATCACGGACAATCCCGCAAACAAGCTCACGAGCGACACGATTACTGAGATGCCGATATAGGCAATAGAGGAAGCGATCTGTCCTCGTTGCCACAGCAGCGCGGCGTCGAGTGAAAATGCCGAGAAAGTTGTGAAACCTCCCAGAATGCCCGTTGTCAGAAAGAGTCGCAGCAATTCCCCGCTGTCCGCCTTCAGCGCAAACCACCCGGCGAGCACGCCCATGAGAAAGGATCCGAGAATATTCACGAACAGCGTGCCCCACCCGAAGTTAACTCCGAAGAACGCAGCTGAAATCTGATTGACGGCATGTCGGGCCATCGAACCAATGCCACCGCCGACGAAAATGACAAAAAGAATGAAGGTGTGACGGGTCATCGAATGCAACCTCGCCGCAGGAGTCTATCTGAACGGCAGCTCATTCACCATGTGGCACGTTCCACATGCCGCGGTGTAAGGGATGGGCATCGCGCGACCTGGCGGAACGCCGGCAACCGCTATGTTTGTCTTAAGCGGCACATCAAACACGTGCGATCGCATGGGACTTTGCCAGTAGGCGTTATTCTCTTCGTCCTGGGGATTGGCGTAAGGAGGCGTTTTGATCATCCTGCCGAATTCACCCGCGATGCCTCCGGTATTGGCGGTTCCGGGCATATGGCAGTCGATGCATCGGGTCTGCTCCCCCTTCATTCTGGAGTTCAGCTTTCTATCCATGTGCGCTTGCAGGTCGACGACATGACACCGCTGACATAACGGAGACAGGGAGTTATCGGGATCGTGAATCAGAAAACGTGTATACGGTGTATCCCCGTGAAGATTGTGGCAATCCGAACATGCAACCAGCAACCGGTCGTTCCTGTACATGGCGGACTTGAGGAAGTCCGCGTACTGCTGATGCGGCTTGTTTGAATGAATGTCGTCGGCCCAGATGTTGTCTTCACGGCCGCCCCCACGCATGGTCGGCCCTTTCTTCACCGGATCGGTATATTTCGTGATCAGCTCGTGCCGGCCGATTCCGGGTCGCGCCATCTCCCCGGTCTCGCTGAGTGCCTGCGTATAACCAACAGTCGCTCCGCCATATCCCTGGCGCCGGTCATGGCAGCGACCGCAAACGACGCTGGATCGTTCGGCCGACAGGTTTTTCGGGTTCACGATAAAACGGGAAGTCGCGTTCGCCACGTGTTCCGATCCGGGTCCGTGACAGCTTTCGCAACCGATATTGATTTCATCAAGCTCGGGATCATCGTCGATGTTCATGTCGCCGGCGGGGTCGTTGACGGCGCGGACTAGAAACTGTCCCGTCGTCTTGTCCTGATATCGCTCCCAACCGGTTAAATGACAACCGGCACACATGGTCTGTACAGCGTTTGTATTGACCGGGGGCGCCGTCAGGACGTCATCGGACGTTCCATAACGGGTATCGATTCCCGCCGACCACCAGAGATAAAACTTGTAGTCGTGCCAGACTCGCCGGTCCCGATTCAACCTGTTGTCGCGGCCTGTCATGTTGTACCGCAGGACCGTGTACCATCCCTGGCGCTCGCCGAGGCGTTGTGGGACGGACACGATGTAACGCTGATCGTGAACCACGCCACCATAGACCAGTTTTATTTCGAGGTGGGCCGGGCTGTTGGGATCCTGTGGGTTCAGCCGGTTCACCATCGTGATGAAATATTTGCCATCGCGCGAACTCTTCCACAGATAGACATCCGCAAAGGGAGTGTCGATCGGCACGCGGGAGTCCCCGAACGAACGGAGCTTGAACTTATCATCTCCTCGGTTTGCATCGTAGTCGCCCAGTTCGAAGCGGGTTCCGCGCGTATAGTCCTCAACCGATGGAAACGACTGGAGCGCATTGAAAAATTCGGGATGCCGCGAAAAATCCTGCATCGCTCCCGGCGCTTGCGGTACGGTCCATCCCAGTTTGTGCGCCGTCTTGTTCCAGTGCGCCTCATTCTTGTGGCACTGCAGGCAACGGGAACTGCCGGTATAACGAGCAGCAGCCGACGGACTGCTCGAAAGCTCGATGGTCATCGAACGGCCCCGCAACTGCGGGGCCGGGTAGCTGCGTCTGCTCTGATCGCCACCGGGAAGGTGCTCCCTATCTGTGGGACCAGGCGTCACATGGACAAAGAACTTTCCTTCGGGAACGCCTGGGATGACGAAGTTGCCCTGGGCATCGGTTGTCGCCTGCGGGAATTCCTTTCCCTTCGCGCGGATCGCATCCTCAAGGGGTTCGTCGTAAGCTTCCGCCGGATAGGGTGCCGCATAAATCGCGCTCGCCGTTATTCTAGTCGTCAGATCCATGGCAGTCACGGGCACGAGGTGCACCGCTGCCCCGACAACAGGATGACCAGGATTGTTCGCTGCTCCGCCCACAACCGCGGCGCCGGACGCGCTAATTACCTGGCCTCTGAACTGATCAACCTGAGGCGTCGGCTGCACCTGACCCGCGATCACGGCACTGCGAATCAGAAAGAAGGCTCCCACAATCGAGACGACAAGCAACATCGCCTCTTGAAAATTTCGAGTGGTTCTGTCCTGCTTCATCATCGTGGTTCGCTCCCGCGGACTGCCCGTACGACTCTTCATCGAAGCGGTGCCAGCGGAACAACAAAAACGAGAGAGAAACCCCACCGGCTTGCATTATCCAGGTACGTGACATTGCCGAATCGATCGCCGGCGCGCGGTAGTCCGCTCGCAACATAGTCGAGGGACGCTTCAACCTCGATATCGCTCAACCACGGCTTTTTCGTCCACTTCAGGAATGATACGGCCGTATCGAGCTCAAAATTGAGCTTATGCGTGTAGTCATCAAGATTGTGGGGCAGCGCACCGCGGCTGTACTTGTCGATGACGTCGAAGTGGCTTCCAACCCATCCCCCCGTATCTTCTGATCGCAACCATTGGAAATTGAATTCTGTTTCCAGTTCGGGTGAGGCGCCTTTCTCGAAAGGCTTCAGGATTGTTTCGAACGTAAATCCTATACGAGGCACAGTAGTTGGAATGTCTACCGCAATGACAGTTTCGAACACGCTTTCCGACTCGAGCTTCATGATTGAGGTATTACCCGTACCGTCCGTAACTTCTATGCGCGGTGCCTTCGCCCAGTTCTCCCAGGTAAACGTCGGCTCGACTTTAAGTTTTGGTTCGCACAGGAAGAAGCACCTGGGCGGCTGGTTCTGGCCCAATGCGGGCGACGCAAGACACAGGACAACAACAGCCGTCATAACAAATCTCATTAGCCGCGCCTCCCGCGCGAAGCAAAAGTAACGCAGATACGATAACACTAGTACCACCAAATGCTTTCAGGTGAGGACGCAGTTCGGTTTCGAAATTGCTTCCAAAATCTGAGGAGGAAACCGTGAATAAAGAAATGATTGCAATCGGCACAGGACTTGCGGGAGCAGGCCTGATGTATCTGCTTGATCCAACTCTCGGCAGGCGCCGTCGCGCCTTGTTTCTGGACAAGACGGGCCGCTATTCCCGAGCTGTGGGCCGCGGTCTGGATACCACGGCGCGAGACCTGGGCACTCGAATCCAGGGACTTGTCGCGGAGGGTAAACGCACGTTCGCAGAAAGAACGGTTCCGGACGATGTGCTCATTGAGCGTGTCCGTGCGGAGTTGGGCCGTGCTGTGTCACATCCTTCATCCATTGTGATTCATACGGATGACGGCCATGTCACGTTATCGGGTCCCTTATTGCAACACGAACGGGACCGCTTGATCCGTCGCATCCGAAAGGTGCGTGGCGTCCGCTCCGTTGGCGATCAACTGGACCTCCATACGGACAGCGGCACAGAGCCCGGACTGCAGGGTCAGCCGGCACGGACACCAACGGGGCGGTGGCCCCCGGCTAAACGCGCACTCGCCATCGGAACGGGGCTGGGAGCTCTCTTCGTGGGATCGAGATGGCGAAATCTCTCTGGTGCCGCTCTTGCATGCGCCGGCACGACGCTCATGACACGCGGTATCGCGAACCGTGGCGTATTGAAATTATTCGGGCTCTGCCGGCGAGCAGAATCGCACTTCGTCGCGTGAGAGCGGACACGATTACGCTAGACTAAAAAAATCTCAACAAAAAGGAGGTCTGCTCAAATGACACGTCAACCATCTGGAAGCCGTCAAGAGTCGCAGAGCCTTGAACCGCGCCAGCGAACCGAGTTCTCGCAGGACTGGTACTCGCTTTCCCCGTTCGGTCTCATGCGACGCCTTGCGGATGACATGGATCGTATGTTTGAAGGCCTTAGCTCTCCTGGAAGGTTGAGCCGCTTTGGTTCAGGAAGAGAAACTGCTCAATACATTCCCCAGATCGAACTGTTCGAACGTGGGGGCAAACTCGTGGCCCGGGCGGATCTTCCGGGCATGACCAGGGATGACGTCAATGTTGAAATCACCGACAATGCGATCCGCATTGAAGGGGACCGCAAGTACGAACATGAATCCAACGAACAAGGCGTCTATCGTTCGGAGAGAAGCTATGGCCGCTTCGTGCGTGAGATTCCGCTGCCCGAAGGCGTGAATACAGACAGCGCCACGGCTACGTTCAAAGACGGCGTGCTCGAGATCACATTGGATGCTCCGGTGGAGAAGTCCAATCGCCGGAAAATTCAAATTCAGGACGAGCCTGGTGGAGCGAAGCCGGGCAAGTCGGCCGCCTGAGGCAAGAACCCGGGGGAAGCGATTGCTGGAAGACTGTTAATTCGAGCGTCTCTCCCCCGGCTTCCCGAAAGAGAATGGTTAAGGCTGAGACAAATGACACAGAGCACTGCATTTGACCCATGCACAGGTTCTTCGCCTCCGTATTCACCCTGTTTCTCTCGCCAGTAGGTCTGGTAGCACTCGCCGCGCTGGATTCATCGATGGTATTTTTTCTGCCGGCCGCGGTAGAAGCGGCGCTGGTGATTCTTATCGCGCAGAACAGAGAGTTTGCCTGGCTTTTTCCCATCCTTGCGACGGCTGGGTCGGTCGTTGGTGCCTTCGTAACACTGCTGATCGGCGCGAAAATCGGCGAACAAGGATTAGCCCGGTGGTTGCCGGAAAAGAAAGTCCGGTCGGTACGGCAAAGAATCAAGACCAGCGGAACAGTGGCTCTCGCGGCATCAGGCTTGATGCCGCCCCCATTTCCGCTTTCGGCATTTGTGCTGGCATGCGGCGCTCTCCGTGTAAAACGGCCGATCTTTCTGGTGGCTTTTGGCGCCGCAAGGCTGATCCGTTTCAGCATTATCGCGGCATTTGCCGTGTTGTATGGAAGCTGGATTCTTCGCGTGATCGAATCCAGTGCGTTTCAGACCGTTATCGCAGTTTTCGCCATCGTTGCAATTGCGGGAACTGCCTTCTCGGTTTATCGCATCAGCCGTAAACGGCGTCGATCCGATTAGTTCGTGGGGATGACTTGAAGCGTGACGGAGTGTTTCGAGGATTCCGTCACGCGGATGGGTCTGGCTGCGGATTCTGAACGGCGCAGGAAGTCCGGATCAAAGTACTGATTCCCGTCGAGCGTTTCCCAAGCGAAGATCTTGAAATCACCGGGAGCGACGCTGGTGATGGTAAAGCGGCCCGTCTGATCAGTGGTCGCTGTCTTGTACAGATCGAGGCGATCCCGATTGCTGTCTGGAACAAGCACGGCCTGAGCGCCCGCTACGGGCTGCATCCTCGCGTCCGTGACATGCCTTCAATCTGACTGACGTTCGGACTGAAGACGATATCCAGAGTTGGAGGATCCGGCCCGCGCTGGACGATATCGACGGCTTGATAGAGCGCATCGAAGCGATCAAACCGCATCTGCTTGACATAAAGTTCCGGTACCGACGGTGCAGTAATGCGATATTGCCCCGGCAGTACGTTATCAAGTCGGAATGTCCCGTCCGGCTGAATCTGCTGGGTCGATGGAAGGTTCCCAATCCACGTTGGCGATCCGCCTGCCATAGGGCGCAGCTGGATTCGCACGCCGACGGAGGGAACGGTGCCTCCCTCCACGGAAACACGACCCAGGATGCTTATACCCGTGTTGACAGTGACGACAAGCCCCTCGATGTTCGAATTCACGACTTCAACCGGTTCCCTGCCCGCTCCGCCCGCAGTATTCACATAGAGCAGATAGGGTCCGGGTACGACTTCTCGCAACTCGAACATTCCTGTTGCCGCGCTGTAGAGCGGATTACGGGTAAACATCGTATTTCCG
>DASTBJ010000083.1:0-2089 GCA_035712125.1 Terriglobia bacterium | reverse complement strand
ACTTTCCAGGACGTGACGAAGGAAGCCGGCGTTCTGGATCCAACTTCAAAGGGCCTCGGTATCAGCGTATTGGACGCCAATCAGGACTCCTGGCCCGACCTGTTGCTGGCGAACGACACGCAGCCCAATCGGCTCTACATCAACAGCGGCAAGGGAACATTTACCGAAAAAGGCGTCATGGCGGGTATCGCCTACAGCGAACAGGGCAATGCGCGAGCCGGAATGGGAGTTGCTGCGGGCGACTACGATCGTTCCGGCTTTCCCAGTTTGTTAATCACGAACTTTTCCAGCGAGATGCTGGCCCTCTATCACAACGAAGGCAATGGACTTTTTGTCGATGTGGCTCCACGGTCGGTCGTTGGACGGTCGAGCCTTCTGACTCTCGGATTCGGATGCTTCTTCTATGATTATGACCTGGACGGTTGGCTGGATATCTTCGTGGCCAACGGTCATATCGAACAGGGAATCGAAAGGATTCAGTCGAAGATCCGTTATGCTCAGCCGCCACACCTGTTTCGAAACACGGGCGGGGGAAAGTTCGAGGAGGTCACCAGGACCATGGGAGCCGCGTTCAACAAGCCTCTGGTGGCGCGCGGCGCAGCATATGGCGACTTTGACAATGACGGCGACCTGGACGTCGCGATGACGACGAACAATGGCCCCGCGGTTTTACTCCGCAACGATGGTGGTACCAATCGCAGCCTTCGACTGCGTCTTGTCGGAACGCGATCGAACCGGGACGGCTTAGGCGCAGTCGTAACGGTGAAGGTTGGAAACGAATCACAGACAGCAACGGCCCAGAGCGGTTCCAGCTATCTTTCGCAGAGCGAACGCATCCTGACGTTTGGTGTAGGTAAAGCCCAGAGTGTGGACAGTGTCGAGGTCCGGTGGCCAGGCGGTCGTACCGACCGCCTGAGCGGCGTCAAGACCGGAAGCACTATCACGATTCAGGAAGGCCGGTGACTCGACTTCAGGTTCTTGTCGGCGTTCTGATTCTCTCTGCTGCCGGGGGATGTTCTCGTCGCCTGCCCGGCACGGGATCCACAACAAGCACGGCGAATACTGCGGCTGTCCGGTCAAACAACCTGGGCGTCGCTGAAATGAATCGCGGACGCCCCGCCCAGGCTCTTGAGCTCTTCCGGCAGGCACAACGTGGGGATTCCTCCCTGTTTGCACCGCGCCTGAATGAAGGCATCGCATTACTCAACAATCAACGCTCCGAGGAAGCGCGTGCAGTCCTTCTGGATGCGACTACCCGGCAGCCCGAAAGCGCTCGTGCGTGGTACAACCTCGGCATCCTCTATCGCAATCTTGCGCAAGTGGATCCTGCTATTGAAGCGTTTGAACGTGTGGCCCGGATCGACTCCACCGATGCCGACGCGTTCTATTTCCTGGGCCAACTTCACGCACAGGCACAGAGATACGATCAGGCGATCGCCTGGTATATGCGGTGCATTGCGCTGGATGCATTTCACCTTTCGGCAGAATTCGGACTTGCGCGTGCCTACCAGCTATCCGGCAACGATGAAGCGGCGCGAACACACCTGAGTCGCTTCGATGAACTGACGAAATCCGGTCTGGGAAAGCCGATCAGTCTGGTCTACGGCGAACAGGGACAATATTCGACGGCAGAACCCATTGCGGGCGTCGCCCTCGCTCCTGAGGCGTTCGATGTGCGGTTTATCAGCGTTTCGAATGGCGCCGGCATTCGATTTGAACCCGTCGCCGCAGCGAACGCTAATACTGTCGCATCCACCCTGGGGTCGGGCGCATGCTTCTTCGATTACGACGCGGATGGGAGGTATGACTTCCTGATGGCCGGCGACGCCCGTGGAGTTGCTCTATATCGAAATTCCGGGCGCGACTCTTTCACGGATGTTACGAGCGGTTCCGGCCTGCAGAGGGCCGGCCAGTCTCTCGGTTGCGCGGTTGGCGACTATGACAAGGATGGCCGCGATGATGTCGTCGTGGGATTTCTGGACCGCGTCGCCGTCTATCGCAATCAGGGGGACGGTACGTTTCGCGACTCTACCGCCGATACCGGCATACGCGCCGACGGATTGCCGCTGGGACTCGTCTTCGTCGACTA
>DASTBJ010000082.1:0-11728 GCA_035712125.1 Terriglobia bacterium | reverse complement strand
AAACCAGGGGTCGCGCTCGTTGCACTCGCTTAAACCCTGATTACTCTCCGTGCACGCCTTCGGCGTGCGAGCAGCCCGAAAGGTAGACGCCGACACGATAGCGGCGTGGAAACACAAACGACTGTGGTAAGGGCCGGGCTTCCTACGGCACCCTGAACTTGCCGAGTGGCGGGGGCACAACCGCTCGTTCCTTAGGCTGCGCGATTTGCGGAATCCAGTCGTATGGGAGTCGATAACTTCTGTAAACAGAGTTTGAAGCTTGTGCGCCGCTGAACTGGGGATAAATGTACTCCCACACAATCTGGCCTTCCTTCGTCACCTCGAACAAGCGGCCGCCGGGTCCCTCCGTCACCAGAGTATTGCCGTTGGGCAATCGCTGCGCACCGCTGATATTAGTGCCGAAAAACCTCGGGCCTGCATACGACCAGACGAGTTCCAGTGTTACGGGGTTGATTTCGAGCACGCGCGAGCTTGCGCGCGCGAAGGCATTGGCGCCATTCAGCGCGGTCGGAGTCGTGTAGCCGTAGCCGCTGGCGCCGCCGTTGTCAAAGACCATGAGATTGCCGGCGCCGGGCAATCCTTTCGGGATGATGTGGGCGTGATGCTGGCCGATAATCTGGCGGATCGCACGCAGTTCGCTGGATTCGCTGAAGTCCGGGCCGAGACGCCAGACGACTTTGCCGTCTCGCGCTACAATGGCGATCAAACTGGCCTGACGGCTGCTGATGATGACGTTGTTGGGTGCGAATCGCCGGTCACCTTCGTCGAACCAGCGGTTCGGACCGACATAGGTTGCCGAGTTGATATGCAGCCAGTCAAAACTTCCTCGCGCCGCGTTGAGGCCCGGCGCACCCTTGATCACGCTCCTGGCGGCTGCGGAGAAGCCGAACTCATCGATGTGATCGGCTGCAACCCATTCCCACACAATTTCACCGTTCGCGGAAACTTCGATAATGCGATCGTCTTCGAGCACAGCATCGGCAACGTTCGAACGGGTGTGGTTCTTGTGTGCCAGAATCAGCGTTCTGCCGCCTTCAATCGCAGGCCGGACTCCGGGCGAGTAATATCCGGCCGGAAAGTCCTCCCGTTGCCAGTCGTGGTGCTGACGTGCCGACCAGACCACGCCCCCGCGCGTCTGGATCTGCTCGTTGCGGTCGAAGCGCCACAGGACGCGGCCGTCGAAGTCACGCTGGATGAGTTCCAGCGACTCCTGACGCGGAGGGTTCGTGCCGTTTGCACCCATGACGACGCCATTCGGAAATACGCGGGCGGGGCCGCCGGCTGAGTTCACGAAACCATCCCATTGCTTGACGACGTTCCCGTTCATGTCGATGACAATTGCCGCCTGGGTGTTCAGGGGCGAAAGCACCGTATACCCGTTCCAGCTACGGTCAGGGTCATAGAGGGTTGTTCCGGTCGGGTAGACCGACTGGGCGGCTAGTATCAGAACAGATGCTGAAAGGAAGAAAGCTGCGGCACACGCTTGCGCACGTCGGGGCATTGGTCGGACTCCTGATGGTGTTGGAAATGTGATATGGCCGACGGGAATTATAGGGAAATTGGTGACAGAGGGGAAATTGCTCTCTGTCACCAATTTCCCATGCCAGAATAGCAATACACATCCGACCAGGAGGATCTATGAAGCAAGTGCTGCTTGCAATGCTCGCTCTCTCAGCGGTTGTCGGATCCGCCTACGCTCATCACTCCTTTGCTCAATACTATTTCGAGGATCGTTCCGTGACGATCGAAGGCGAGATTGTCCGATTCGAGTACCAGAGTCCTCACGCCTGGGTTTATCTCGATGCAAAGGACGAAGAGGGGATCGCCCGGCAATACGGTGCGGAATGGGCCAATCCGAACCGCCTCACCCGCGACAACATTACGAGAGACACCCTAAAGGTTGGAGATCGCGTTGTTGTTTCAGGGAGTCCGGGGAAACAGCCCGAAGAATACAAACTGCATCTTAAACGGATTCGCCGTCCCGCCGACGGGTGGATCTGGCCACCGGCACGGCGCTAGTCGTTCTCGTATTCCGAGAACTCGGGTAAGTGCGCAAATCGGATCTTCAGCGCGGCATGCATGATATCCACAACAATGTCATGGGCGAGCTTCATGGCCTGAAGCTCTTCGAGAGACATATCCTCCGCTCTCGCGTTCAGCTCCTGGAAATAGACCTCAAGGCCCGTCGGGTCCTCGGAGTTCGCAGGCAGGCTGGGCAATTTCGCGATGAGCTGATCCGCATCGATCCCGCAGGCCGGCGCAATCAACCGAACGGTTTCTCGAAGGTTTTTGGTCAAAACCTGGCTAGTTCTATCCAATTGGCCGTTTTCCATGCTGAGATCCCCTCACAAAGAATTGTTCGTGCGCTACTGAATATCCGACCCGGTTGAACGGTCCGGAGACCCTTTTGTAAGCGCCGCTCGTCTTTTCCGGGATTGGTAAAAGGTGCTACCCGCCAACCAGTCTTGAAACCGTTGGACTTACGCCGTCGTTGGATTGCCGTTGGATTGCGCCAGATGTCGTTTAACCAGCCTCGAGAGTTCGACAACCAGCACGAGAATCACCGTGCTGATCGCTGGACCTGGAGGGTAGACAGCACTTCTGTCTTGGGGGTTGGCGGAATTGAGGTAGAGGGTGGACGGCTGTCGAGGGGACGTTCTGCAGAACTTTTAGAAACTGTGGTGACTACGCCAACTCGAAAAGAACCAATCGGCGGGTAACACGCCAAGAACATCGCCAGCGAACACCATGGTTTTCGTCTCGCAGGTGGGGCAGGGGACAGGCTGGAGTCTCTCTTCGCTTTCCACTCTGACTTCCAGACGGATCTTATGCCCTTCCGTGCACTGTGCCCATGCGGACTTCAAATTCGATGAGTTGTTCATACTGTCTTTTATCGGCAAGTGGGGAAGGGGCTTTAGATCGGGGACTGTCTTAGTGGCATTGCTCGATGACGATAGCTCGATCGAATGCACGGCTGGCGAGATCGTCACGATGAATCCAGAAATAGACCATGCCCAGGTCTCCCCACATCCATCCGGGTCCGCTCTCGCCATCGTCGGAGTCCAGTTGAAGGAGGGGGATCCAATTCTTCGCTGCAGCAATGAAGTCGGCGGCGGGTAGATCCCAGCGGGGATTTTCGCCACGGCGCAGGAAGTCACATTCCAATTCCATTTCATTCTGTACCGGGCTGGCATGCCCAAACATCTGATGCCTGAGGCCGTCACTTTCGGAAGAGTCGTCCCACAACGTCTCGCATAGCTCGATGTAGGATTCCGAATCGGCATCGGAAAGGGCAAGTTCCTTCACCATCGCCGAACTGCCGTCGGCCGGAGAAAGTGTGGGCTCGAAACTGAGAGCGGCGGTCCGGTAGGTCCTGCGGACATCCTTCCTGTGCCGGAGCGCGGCGCTCAGGTTCTGCCAGAAACCCGATGGCGGCGCTTCCACGGGCGGGTTCGGTCCGACATTACGAGTCAGAAGGGTCCCTTCCGGGAAATAAAAGACGCGGCCTTCGCTCCACCGTGTGAAAAACGAAAGAAGGCCCTGAGGGGGAAGAGGCTCGGGAAGGGGCGCCGGGAGGTCCGCAAGTCGGATCTGCGCCACAAACTCCATGTCTTCGGGTTTGCGGGCGTTCGCTACCTGCGGCCATACGAATCCGGCGGGCACATCCGGCGATCCGCCCAACCTGGAGCTGCCGATCGGCAATTGCTCCTCAATTCGGATCCTGCGGCGAAGTCGATAGCAGGGTCGCATCAACAGGGTGATCTTGTCGGCAACAGGGCCCAGCCCGGCTGCGGCCAGTTTCCCTCGAAAGCTTTCCTGTTCAGTCATGAATCAACAATCGACGACTTTAACCACCGTCGTTTCGCTAATCTGACGCCGGCATCGCGGGCATAGTGCCGCACATTCGACCATCAGGTAGTCCGTCTCCGAACGGGCATTTCCCGTCACGCGGTCGAGAATACAATCAAACTTGACCATCGATGGTCCGGGACTGCAAAATTCGCAGCCCGCAATGAACCGCACGGCTTCCTTCAAAGTGTCGCGGCCAACAAGGATCACGTTTTGAAGTTCCCCAAAATTCCGCATTTCCGTCCGACCTCGAAATCAAGAAAGGGGCGAATGCTTTTGGCATTCGCCCGGGAGTTGAAAGGTAATGGCTGAGCGGTCAGTATCGGACGGGGACATAAAAAACCAAGGAATTTTCGTTATCGGCCTGTTTTTCGAATACACGTCATTGCGGATGGACTGCTCAGTCGCGTTCAGGGTATAAGAGTGCACCCCTTGATTGAGGTGCTTTCATGCACGCCGTTTCGTTCTGTAGGTGCAGCTGCGGTACTGAGCTCAAGCTTCTTCAGGAACTCGACTTGAAGAAGCAGGTTTATACGTGCGCCTGTGGCCGTAAGTTTGATTTTCTAGGAACGATTGTCGAGGTCTATGCAGCCCCCGCTGCCGCCGGCTTCCCAAAAGCAGCCGAGTGGACGCCGGTCGTGCGCTACATGAAAGCCTCGGGCTAGAACCGCGCGCGCACCGTATTGATGATGGGGCGGACGATCTCCACCATTTCCTGCCAGTGAGTGAGCGCGATAATTGCGCCCGCCACGACCAGAAGCGCCACGATAATCTGAAACGACCTCATGCCCTGTAGTTTGAAGCCAGGTCACCGCGATGGGCAAGGCCCGGTGGTAGCATCCCCACATGAGCCAAGAAGAACTCCTGATGGCTTTGTTCGATTGGGGTCCTATTGTCGCCCTGGCGCTGGGAGTGGTGTGGGCGATTCGACGACGACTCCGCTAACCAGATGGTTTCTAAGGCTTCCGGAAGGCTCCGATGGTCTCGTTGAACCGTCCCCCAGGGGAGAAGCCGAGCCACCAGAGCTTCCGGAAGGAAGACCTTATATAACACTTTAGTGCTATATGCCACGTGAAAACCCTGATATATCGGTCGAAAACCTGGCGGATGAGGGAATGCCATACAGATATCCCTGTATCAGACAATCTGAAATCGGAAATTCCCACACTTCAAATCCGACATCTAGAAACCTGGATCGGAGACTGTCCCGCCAGCACGCGACGTCCGTTTTGAGACCTTGAATTTTCGGATTTGAAATTTCTGTTTACCCGGTATTAATTAGTGGGCTACGTTGATCACCTAATGCACACCCACTATCAAGGAGCACTCATGCATAGGACAGTCGCGACTGGAGCTGCTGCTGTTTTTGTTCTGCTCGCGGTTCTGCTGTCCGTTCCGTCAGCCGCGGCAACAACAATACCTTTCACGCCCTCGCCGGCCAATATCGGTGTTTCGTTTTCGAATACCGAGGTCGACCTCTTCTCGTCGGGCTTGAATGGGACAACGCTTGCAGGACAACCCATGTCACTGGACCTTGTCCTCACCAACGATTTGCTCGCGCGAATTCAGTTAACGACCCCCGACGCCCTTGGCGTCACACTCACCGTTTTCACGAATGCGGGAACCGAGCCCGGATTCTCGGGCCCCACAACGGGATTTCTGATCAATCCCGCTGGGAACCCGTGGAGTGCGCCTCAGGACGCGGGTAGATCGCAGGCGAGTAATGGAACGTTCAGCATGGGCTTGACCGGGTTTTCATCTGGGCAGTTTGGCGGCGCCGGCACAATTGACATCAGCGGTGTGCATTTCGAGACGTCGTTCCCCAACTCGGGCTTTCTGATTACGAATTCCCGCCTTCGTTTCACCCTGGTTACGAACCACCTCATTTTCGGAACGGCGCAGCAACTACCCGAACCCTCAACGCTGGTGTTGTTGTTCGCCGGTATTTCTCTTGTTGGTCTCGCTTACAGGACGAAGAGAACCTTTTAGAACTTTGCGTAACCATACGGCTCCATCATCGATCAACGAGTAGGCGACGGGGCACATCAACAACGTCAACAGCAGCGACAAGCTCTGGCCGCCGATAACCGCCACTGCAACCGCACGACGTTCCTCTGCACCGGGTCCTGTTCCCAGAGCCAGGGGTAGCATTCCGCCCACGAGGGCCAGCGTGGTCATCAGGATGGGCCGCAGGCGGTCGCGATTGCCGATGAGAATGGCATCAAGCTTCGGGAATCCTTCTGTGCGCAGCGTGTTCATATGATCGATCTGCAGAATGGCGTTCTTCTTTACGACTCCAAATAACACCAGCATGCCCAGGGCGGAGTAGAGATTGAGGCTCTGGCCCGTAGCCCACAACGAGAACAGCGCGAACGGAACGGCCAGAGGCAGGGCCAGCAGGATCGTAAACGGGTGCGTGATGCTCTCGAACAACGACGCGAGAATCATGTACATGAACGCGACCGACAACGCGAAGGCGATCAGGAACTCCCGGAAGGTACGCTCGAGCTCGCGGCCACGGCCGGTAATCATCGTGGAATACCCGGCAGGCATGTTCAATTCGCGGGCCGCGACGGTGAGTGCCTGATTGCGGTCCGCCATGCCGTATCCGGGAGCGACGGATGCCTGCAACGTCACCTGACGCTGCCGATCCAGACGGTTGATCTGCGAGACGCTTCGAGCCGCCGTCAGTTTGACGACGCTGTCGAGTCGAACCAGCTTGCCATCCCGTGTCGGGACGTACAGCCGAGAGATGGTGTCCGGATCGTTGCGCGATCCTTCGGCAAGTCGCAGTTGTACGTCGTAATCCTCGTTCACTTCCGAATCGTGGAACCTCGACACACGATCATCGCCGCCGACCATCAGCCGCATGGCAGAGGCGATGCTCTGCACGTCGGCATTGAGATCTGCCGCGCGCTGGCGGTCCACTTCGAGCCGCAATTCGGGCCGATTCAGCTGAATCGAAACCTGGGCGTCCAGAAGACCCAGCTCCGGCCCTCGATTCGCCAGCTCTGACGAGTAGTTCACGAGCTTTTCGATGTCGGGTCCGCGGAAAACAAAGCCGATGTCGGTACGGGAACCCGCACCTGCCAGGTTGATGGACTGGGAATTATTGATCTGAAATCGGATGTCTTTATACTGCGCCAGCTCCCGTCGAACCTTCTGCATTACGTCCCGCTGGCTGAAGTTGTTGCGAAAAGCTTCAAGTGGATCGGCATGGAGCAGCCCTCGGCCGAGACGAACCCATGAGAAAACACGCTGCTCATGAGGGATCAGCTGCACCCAGATTCGCCCGGAACTCAGGGAACCGTTGTAGTCCCCGCCCGTGCTGCCCAGTACTGTCGTGACTCCCGGAGTCGCCATGAGCCGGGCTTCCACTTTCTTCATAACATCGTCCATGGCAGCGAGACTCACACCTTCCGGGGCCAGGGCCCGAACTTCGAACTGGCCGTCATCGACATTGGTTGGAAGGTAGTCCTGACGAATCAACCGGTACATGGGAACCGAGAGCGCAATCACCACGACGCCCAACACGGCCACCAGGACACGGTGTTTCATCGAGAATCGAAGGCTGGCCATGTAGCCCGCGTCGATCCACCGGTAGAACCCCTGCCGCGATCGCGCCGCATCGTGAGAGCCCTGATTTTCACCCGATACATGAAGCATCCTGGCGCACATCATGGGCGTGAGGGTGAAGGAGACCAGCAGGCTGACCATCACGGCGGCTGCGGCGGTGATGCCGAACTGGTAGAGAAAGCGTCCGGCAATGCTCGACATGAAGGAAACCGGAATGAAAATGACCGCGAGGCTCAGTGTCGTTGCAAGAACGGCATGACCGATGTCGGCCGTCGCCAGCCGGGCCGCCTCAAACGCGGGCATGCCTTTCTCTTCCATGAAACGGAACGTGTTCTCGAGCACCACGAGCGCGTCGTCAATGACGATACCTACCATCAGCACCAGCGAGAGCATCGTAACGCTGTTCAATGTGAAGTCCAGAGCCCACATGACGCCGAACGCGGCAATCAACGAGGCGGGAATCGCAACCGCTGCAATGATGGTCGCTCTCCAGTTGCGCATAAACGCAAGCACGACGAGGCTCGCGAGGATGCTTCCCATGATCAGATGGAGGTTGATTTCGTGTAGCGCAGCGTAGATGAATCCGGACTGATCTTCGAGGATCTGAAGGTGCACATCGGGAGGCAATTGCGCTGAAATCCTCCCGAGGCGCTGCTTGACGCCTTCGATCACCTCGATTGTGTTCGCCCCGGTTTGCCTGCGAATCTCCAGTGTCACCGTCGGTTTGCCGTTCACGCGAGAAGAACTTCGGGACTCCTTGGTGCCGTCTTCAGCGTAGCCGAGGTCGCGGATCCGGATCGGCGATCCATTGACCGCAGCCACGACAAGGTCATTGAAGTCGCGGGCATAAACAAGGCGGCCCATGGTCCGCAGATTCTGTTCTCGCGCACCCGACGTCACGCTGCCGCCCGGGATGTCCGTATTCTGCCGGACGATGGCATCACGCACGGCATTGATCGGCAGCTTATAAGCGGTCAGACGGTCCGGATCGATCCAGATGTTGACGGCGCGCTCCATCCCGCCGTTGATATTCACGGCGCCGACACCCGGGCTCCGCTCCACTTGCTCTTTGACGACCTTATCGGCTATCTCGGTCAGTTCACGGATCGGGCGATTGCTGGCAAGAGCGATAGACAAAGAAGGAGATTGATCACTGTCGAATTTCTGGACGATCGGCGGCAGAATATCGGGCGGTAGATTCCGCATGATCGCGCCGACCCGATCGCGCACGTCCTGCGCCGCGCTTTCGATATCGCGATCCAGATTGAAGGTGATGATGACATTCGACGTTCCGTTGCCTGAGCCCGATCGCAGCTCCTGAATACCTTCAATCGTGTTGACCGCTTCTTCGATGACTTGAGAAACGGAGTTTTCGACTTCATCCGGCGAGGCGCCGGGCAGCTGAGTGCGGACCGCTACAGTGGGCAGTTCTACCTGGGGATGTTTGTCCAGCGAGAGTTGGAAATAGCTCGTCGCTCCGACCACCACGATCGAGAGCACGATCATGGAGGCGAACACGGGACGGCGGATACAGAGTTCCGCGAGCCGTTGCACGGTTACTGTTCCGACGCGTCGGTGACTTTCTCACCGTCCGTAAGGTTTCCAGGCTCGATGACCACCTTATCGCCGGCCGAGACTCCTTCGAGAATCTCAACTCCGGCATCGTTGTGCCGGCCGGTCCGCACACGTTTCTCGACGGCCTGGCCATCCTGAACGATGAAGACGCGGTCGATTCCGGCGAAAGTCACCACAGCGGCTGCCGGCACCATCAGGGCGCGCTGGCTCGACGATGCGACGATCTCGGCACGAGCAAAAGTGCCGGGCCGCAACGAATGGCTGGCATTCGCAACTTCAGTCTCCACCAGGAGGGTTCGATTCGCCTCGTCGATTGCAGGACTCAGGCGAACCACGCGTCCCTGATGCGTTCCGGCGGCGCCTTCCACGGCCACACGAACCATCATTCCAATTCGTATGTTCTGGGCGTCGCGCTCCGGGACTTCGGTGCGGAGCCGGAGTGGACTCATCTGAACGAGGGTTACGACCGCAGTTCCGGCGGCAAGATACTGTCCGACATTGGCGTGACGCTGTCGAATGGATCCTGCGATTGGAGCGTAAAGAACGGCGTCGTCGAATTGTTGGCGGGCGATCTCCAATTCCGAACGTCGCTGTGCCAGAACGCCCTGACGGTTTCTTCCTTCATCGAGCGCATCGGCGTATTGAGCCTCGGCGACCTTGTAGGTACCGCTCACGGCATCAAGGTCTGCCTTCGAGATCAGACCTTTCTCTGCAAGCTGAGCGATGCGATCCAACCGGGCTTTTGTGGAGTCCATTTGGGCGCGTGCCTCGCGGACGAAAGCGGTCTGTTCGAGATCCACATCTTCGTTGGTTCCATTCGGAGAGAGGCCGAGCCGGACCCGCGCCTGCTGGACAGCGGCTTCGCTCTGGCGAACGCGCAACGCAAAGTCCGTCGTATCGACGCGGGCGATGACATCACCCTTCTTGACGACGCTGCCGAGGTCGACCGGCAATTCGGCAATACGACCGGCCACCTTCAGGCCCAGAACGATCTCCTGCTCGGCAGCAAGCGTCCCGGTAACTACAACCAGTTGTTCGATGGGTTTCTCGACGGCGGTAACGGTATGGACCCGCCGCTGGTTGGCATCGGGTGTCCCGTCGTCGCCTGCGGAAATTCCCGCAGCGGTTCCCGGAGACGTGCCGCATCCCGTTGACACCAGCGCGATCAGGAACGCGAGAAGTGCGAACCGGGGAAATCTCATGTCCACTAACCCTCAGCCTCCCACTGAACCAAACACGTGTAGCATAGCGCGTTATTTGGCGATTCGGTGTGGAAAGGGGACAGGGGGCAAATGACGGCAAAATGCGGGCGGGCCGCTGGCATAAAAGACCGGCAGTTTACCAAAACCCGGACCGCCCGTTTGAGTTAGAGGAGACGAAACATCGTCACTATGACGTTCACGCCGGACAGCGGAGGTCCGATCGCTACATGATCTGGAGGAGTTTCTTGACCTGAGTCAGCAAGGTCTCGCGATCCAGAGGCACTGTCATGAAGGCATCGGCGCCGGCCCCGACGGCGTCTCCCGCTCCGTCCGCCTGGCCACCTATGGCGATAACCGCAGTGTGACTCTTCGGATCGGATTTGATTTGTTTGCAAACCTCAAGCCCATTCACTCCGGGGATCTTGAGGTTGATGATCATCAGATCGGGCCGCTCGCGTCCGAGAGCGAGCAGGGCAGTGATGCCGTCGCGTGCTGTACTGACGTTGTAGCCGTTTTGAAGTGCGAGGGACTCCTGGATCGACTGCGTTACATTCTCTTCATTTTCGACGATGAGAACGTTGAAACTTCCCGTTGCCAGCGCGGCCGGCATAGGAATTTTGTGCTTTCTCAGAAAGACCATCAGATCTTCGTGACGAACCCGCCGGTGACCGCCGGGCGTCCTGAAGGATTGCAAACGTTCCTGCTCAATCCAGTTGATGACCGATCGGGGGTTGACGTGCAGCAGCCGGCTCAAATCGTGTGTCGTATAAATGCTCTTGATCGCTGATTTTTCCATGCTCTTCTCAGTATTCATGTCGGGGAACACGGAGTGTTTAACTCAATTCCAGGCACCCCGCAATCAAATTCACGTAAAATCAACCGCGTGAAGATTTTCAGTTGTATAAAACCTGTTGTCGATCCCACCACCCGCTTCTCCATCAACGAATCAAAGACCTGGATCAAAACCCAGGATGCAACCTTTACAGCGAGCGAGGCGGACAATTACGCACTTGAGGAAGCCCTGCGGCTTCGCGAAAAGCACACTGGAGAAGTCGTCGCTGTTTCTCTAGGTGGAGAGGAAGCGGCGAAAGTCCTTCGTGCCGGGCTTGCCATGGGAGCGGACCGCGCCATCCACCTTTCGGACGCCAGAGCACGACCGGCCTCGGAGTTCAGCGTGGCTGAAACGCTCGCGCGGGCGATTGAGAGGGATGGAGGAACCGATCTTGTTCTTACCGGCGTTCAATCCGATGACCTCGGAACAGGCGCCACCGGAGTGATGCTTGCCGAATTTCTCGGATGGGCGCACGCGACGGTCGCAATCGGGCTCAGCCTGGACCCGGAGTCCAAAACCGCGGTGGTCGAGCGCGAACTCGAAGGTGGACTCCTTGAAAAAGTCGAAGTCCAGCTTCCCGCGGTCATCACGGTGCAGTACGGAGCAAATCAGCCGAGATACGCGTCGTTGAAGGGAATCATGGCTGCAAAGAAGAAGCCTTTCATGGTGTGGACGGCTCAGGAAGTTGGTATTC
>DASTBJ010000081.1:0-17692 GCA_035712125.1 Terriglobia bacterium | reverse complement strand
TGAAGACACTCGAACATACCAACTGGAGGTGGCGGTCGAGGAATCGCGCGTCGCATCCGTTCGTCCTGGACAAGCCGCGCGCCTTGAATTTGACGCCCTCGGAGGCGCCGCCATCGATGGACGTGTCGACGAAGTTGCTCCGTCTTCCGACGCTGGGGCACGGACCTATACCGTGAAACTGCAATTGAAGGTGTCCCCGGGGCACCGGGCTGTGCGGTCCGGCCTTTTCGGAAGAGCAATTTTTACGACGGGGAGCCGCCAGGCCCTGGTGGTTCCGCAATCCGCTTTGGTGCGCCACGGCCAGCTCGAAGGAGTCTATATCGTTGCAAACAACGTAGCGACATTCCGCATCATAAAGACGGGTAAGGTGTATGAGCAAGGCATTGAGATTCTTGCGGGTCTTACGCCGGGCACGCGCATTCTGATGGCGCCGCCGTCCGGGATTTCCGACGGTACGCATATCACGCCATGAACACTCAAAAGCGAGGCTTCGCGGGAACGCTGGCGCACGCCTTCATCGATTCACCACTGACACCTTTGTTCATCATCAGCGCGATGCTGGTCGGCCTTGGGGCCGTGCTTCTTCTTCCAAGAGAGGAAGAGCCGCAGATCGTGGTCCCGATGATCGACGTATTCGTGCAGATGCCGGGCGCCACGCCCCGAGAGATCGAGTCTCGCGTCACGCGTCCGATGGAGAAGCTGCTTTGGGAGATCCCCGGGGTGGAATACATCTACTCCACCTCGTCGCCGGGGATGGCGATGGCGGTCGTACGCTTTCGCGTCGGCGAGGACGAAGAGAAGGCCATCGTGCGGCTGAATCAGAAGCTTGCCGCAAATATCGACGCGATCCCGCCGGGCGCGGCCATGCCGCTCATCAAGCCCCGCTCCATCGACGACGTTCCCATCCTGGCGCTAACCCTGTCGAGCGCGGTATACGACCACTTCACACTTAGACGCGTCGCCGCTCAACTACACGATAGCGCGAAGGAAGTTCCCAACGTTTCTGAAGTGCGCATCATCGGAGGCCAGAGGCGCCAGATGCGGGTCACTGTCGATCCCCAGCGAATGGCAGCTTACGGAGTCGGAGCAGCGTCCCTCATTCCGTATCTGCAGCAGTCGAACATGGAAGGGCGCGCCGGCAGCTTTTCGGCAGGCAACCAGGAATACCTGATTGAAACGAACGGCTTCTTTACAGATCCCGATGAGGTCGGGGCACTGGTCATTAACGTTTTCGGTGGCCGACCAGTTTATCTGCGCGACATTGCCGCCATTGAAGATGTCCCGGAAGAGGCTGCCAACTACGTTCTGATTGGACAGGGCCCGGCGTCCGATGCCTCGAGTTCAAACCTTCTGCCGGCGGTCACGCTTTCGATCGCGAAGCGCAAGGGCACGAATGCGATCGACGTTGCCAAGGCGGTGATCGCAAAGATCGAACGCGCACGTGGAAGCGTCGTGCCCGTGGAGGTGGACGTCGCCGTCACGCGCAACTACGGTGAGACCGCAGCTGAGAAATCCAACGAACTGCTACTGCACATGGGGATTGCGATTCTCTCGGTTTCTGGTCTCATCTGGCTCGCGCTCGGGAAGCGCGAAGCCGGCGTCATCGCGCTGGCTATACCGGTCACGCTGGCCTTAACGCTCGCAGTTTTCTACCTGTATGGCTATACGCTGAACCGAGTGACGCTGTTTGCGTTGATCTTTTCCATTGGAATCCTTGTGGATGACGCCATCGTTGTGGTGGAAAACATCGTGCGTCACGGCCGGTTGCCGGAAAACCAGAACCGGCCTCTCCGCGACATTGCCGTCGAAGCTGTAGACGAAGTCGGGAATCCCACGATACTCGCGACCTTCGCCGTGATTGCCGCGATTCTGCCCATGGCGTTCGTGCGCGGACTGATGGGGCCGTACATGAAACCCATCCCCATCGGCGCTGCGTCGGCGATGGTGTTCTCTCTGATTGTCGCGTTCGTCGTGACGCCGTGGGCGTGCGTGCGGCTGCTGAAGAGGGAGAGCGCCGGTCACGGCGAAGAAGAAAGCTGGACGACGCGCGCTTATCGCCGTCTGATGGGATCGTTGCTGCATCGCGCCTGGTTGAAGCGAGGATTCCTCGCAGGTGTTGTTCTGCTCCTCGTGGGTGCTCTGTCTCTGGTGGGGTTCCGGCTCGTTCGTGTGAAGATGCTCCCGTTCGACAACAAGAGCGAGTTTCAGGTCGTCATCGACATGCCCGAAGGGACCACACTCGAGCAAACCGCGGCTGCAAGCCGCGAAATCGGAGACTACCTGCGTACTGTGCCCGAAGTACGGGACTATGAAATCTATGTCGGCACAGCCTCGCCCTACAACTTCAATGGGCTCGTCCGGCACTATTTCCTCAGAGAAGGCCCGAATGTCGCCGACATTCAGGTCAACCTCGCGGGCAAGGACGAACGCAAGACGCAAAGTCACGATATTGCGCGGCGTGTCCGCCCCCCGATTCAAAAGATAGCGGCAACGTATGGTGCGAACGTAAAGGTGGCCGAAGTGCCGCCGGGCCCGCCTGTTCTTCAAACACTCGTGGCAGAGATCTATGGACCGGACTACGAGAGGCAAATCGACCTTGCTCGTAGCGTGAAGGACATCTTCAGCCAGACTGCCGGTGTTGTGGATATCGATTGGTATGTCGAAGACGATCAAATGCAATACCGATTCGCTATCGACAAGGAAAAGGCAGCGCTTAACGGAATTTCGGTCGCGGATATCTCCGCAACTCTAAAGCTGGCGCTTACGGGAACGCCGGTCGGTTTACTCCACCAGGAGCGGGAGAAGGAGGACCTTCCCATTACTCTCCGTTTTCCGCGCTACGCGCGATCCAGCATTGAGGATCTAAAGCAAATTCGAATCTCTGGCACGCAAGGACTGATGGCCCCTCTCGGCGAACTGACACGGGTCGAATCGCAAGTAGCGGCACGCAGCATCTATCACAAGAATCTAATGCCGGTGGTGTACGTCACCGCCGATGTTGCGGGAGAGGAAGAGAGTCCGATCTACGCGATTCTCAAGCTGAACAATGCAATCGACAAGTTGGTCCTTCCCGAAGGGTACAAACTGGAACGGTACGTCGCCAGCCAGCCGACGTCTACAGACCGCTTTTCGATGAAGTGGGACGGCGAATGGTACATCTCCTACGAAGTTTTCCGTGATCTCGGCTTGGCGTTCGCCGCAGTACTCATTCTGATCTACGTTCTCGTCACGGGCTGGTTTAGGTCTTTTCTTATTCCGCTCACGATCATGACGGCTATTCCATTTTCGCTAATCGGCATCATTCCGGCCCACGGGGGCATGGGTGCATTCTTCACGGCGACGTCGATGATTGGATTCATCGCGGGCGCCGGTATCGTCGTGCGCAATTCCATCATTCTCGTGGACTTTATCCAGCTTCGGTTGAGGGAAGGGATGCCGCTGGACCAGGCGGTCATCGACGCGGGCGCCGTCCGTTTCCGGCCCATGATGCTTACAGCGGCTGCAGTGATCGTGGGTGCGGGCGTGATCCTCTTCGACCCGATCTTCCAGGGGCTTGCGATTTCTCTTATGGCCGGCGAGGTGGCGTCCCTGTTGCTGTCGCGAATGACCGTACCGGTCCTGTTCTATGTCACCGAATCCCTGCGCGCCAGGAGTGGCCGCACGGTCTTTCTCGGTGAAAAGTAGGGAAGGTGCAATGAATTCACACGACGTTCGATCAACGGAGAAGGGAACATCCCAACCGCCAGATTTGAGGGAGTACCTCGCCGCTGAACGCACAACACTGGCCTACGTGCGCACCGGCCTTTCCATGATGGGTATCGGATTCGTGGTCGCGCGCTTCGGTCTTGTCCTGCGAATCATGAAGATGAGCACCACGGGAACTACCGAGTTTTCGACACGGACGTCTCTATGGATTGGAACTGGATTAGTGCTTTTAGGCTCCCTAACAAGCCTGCTGTCGACCTGGCAGTACTGGCAGCAAGTTCGGCAACTCAATTTCCGGATGAAAGAGAATGTTAGAGTTTCCTGGATAGCTGTCTCCCTGGCTTTCGTTCTGGCCATCATTGGAGTTGCAATGGCGCTATACCTCGTTACATCTTCTTCGGTTCCTTAACCTTGATGCATTGGCTCACGTGCTGCTTGATGGTGAACGGCTGTTAAGGGTTCCCAGCCCATCGATGAAGACTGAAGGGAGTGCGCGTAGGCGCAGGTGAACACGGAAATGTCTTTTGATGTAATCGCGTTCGGCGCACACCCGGACGATCTCGAGGTGTCCATGGGCGGTACGGCCGCTAAGCTTGTTGCGGCTGGTTTACGGGTCATCTTTGTGGATCTGACCGACGGAGAACCGGCCCGATACGCTTCCAGGGGCGTTCGCAGGGAGCACGCAGCTCGGGCGGCCAAAATCCTCGGTGTGGAGCGATTGATTCTCGGCGAGTGCGATCGCCTTCTTCAGGATTCGGTCCAGATACGCTTCTCGGTCGCTCAACTGATTCGCACCCATCGTCCGCGCCTCGTCTTTGCTACTCAGGGCGACGGCGTCCATCCTGATCACCGTGCACTAACGGATATCGTCGTCGCCGGCGTGTTCTACGCTCGGCTGCCGAAGTGGGAACAAGTAGAAGGAGGAGCGTTGCTGGCTGAGACTGACCCGCACGAAATCGAACGGTTGTTTTTTTCACGCTGCCGAATGGAGCGCGCGTGGACGCACTTCGACTTTTCAGTCGACGTGAGTAGCGTTTACGAGAGAAAGCTTCAAGCAATCGATGCATATGAGTCGGTATTCCAGGGCGAGCAGGCGTCGCTAGTGGATCGCTATCGCGCTGAAGATCAGTATGTGGGGAGTCTTGTGGGTGTGCATTACGCGGAGCCGTTCAGAGCTCGTTCCCCGCTGCTTGTCGATACGCCACTGGCTTTTCGTGGAGTTCGTTTTGGGTAGTGACCAATTTGAGGGTTGGAGAAGAGATCTGCAGAAATGCCAAGCAGCCTGGGTATTGGACCGTCGTGTTTACGGTATTCATGGCGATTTCTGCTTCTGCTCAGAACCGTTCCTATGAGGAGGCCGGATGAATTATCACTTCACGAAGATCGTCCAGATATCCTTCGACGATGCGATCCGCAGAGTTACGGAAGAGCTCAAGAAGGAGGGTTTCGGTGTTCTTACAGAGATCGATGTCCGAGAGACCCTGAAGAAAAAGCTGAACGTTGATTTCAGAAGATACAGAATCCTGGGTGCGTGCAATCCCCAGTTCGCTTATCAGGCGCTGCAAGCCGAAGACAAGATCGGGACCATGTTGCCCTGTAATATCGTCGTTCAGGAAACTGCCGCAGGAGACATTGAAGTATCTGCTGTCGATCCTGTCGCTTCGATGCAGGCGATCCAGAATCCCGTACTTGCGAGGACTGCTGAAGAGGTACGCACAAAGTTGAGGAAAGTTATCGACAGCTTATGAGTGAGAGGGCTGGTGCGCCCTGCCGCCAGGTCAGGCAATTACTCGAAGACAAGGTGCGGGAATGCGGATTCTGTCCGATCGGGACGAACCGAAAAGCAACATTGTGACTCCGCGATAGGCGGTTGAGGAGACCGAACGACGGGCCTCTGGATTTGGGAGTTAGAAAATGCATCGACGCGAGCTTCTTCGTCTCTTGAGTCTGTCCGCATTCGCCGCAGGGTGTGACGCTCGGACCACCAGTCCGCGTCCGGCTGCGTTCTCTCCGCAGACTACACCGGGCGCCGGGTTCGTGCCCGATGTCGAGATGGTTCTGACGGCTGCGCCCAACGAAGTATCGGTGCTCCCGGGTGAGCCCACACGTGTGTGGCGCTATTCCGGACAGCTACTGAAGGGCCCTGCGGATACGCTCGAGATTCTTTCCGGTTCGTACCTCGGCCCCGTCATCCGCCTTCGTCGCGGTCAGAAGGTACGCGTCCGCTTCGTAAATCAGCTGGAGGAAGACTCGATCGTCCACTGGCACGGCCTGGACGTGCCCGAGAGAGCCGACGGCCATCCACGCCTGGCCATCGGCCACAGTCAGGAGTACGTGTACGAATTCGAAGTCAACAATCGCGCGGGGACTTACTGGTATCACCCGCACCCTCACATGCGCACGGGCGCGCAGGTCTATCAGGGTCTCGCGGGTCTGCTCCTGGTTCGGGACGACGAAGAGGACGCGCTGGCGCTGCCCGCGGGCGACGCCGAACTCCTCTGCGTGCTGCAGGACCGTGAGTTTGATACTCGCAACCAGTTGGTCTACCACGGCGGCGGCATGATGGGCATGATGGCGATGATGAACGGCTTTCTTGGCGACCGTTTGCTGGTGAACGGTCGCCCGCAGCCGACAACAGAGGTCGATGCGGCGTGGCACCGAGTGCGCCTGTTGAACGGATCCAACGCGCGCATCTATAAGCTGGCCTGGAGCCGCGATGTGCAGATGACCGTGATTGGCGGAGACGGAGGACTCTTTGAAAGGCCGCTTCATCAGCACGTACTCACGCTGGCTCCCGGCCAACGCGCGGACCTGTTGCTGGATCTGACCGGCTTTGCGGACGGCACGGAGGTGCATCTCGAGAGCCTGGCGTTTGTCGAAGCTGACGCCGGTACGGGCGGCATGATGGGCATGAGGGGCGGCCCGATGAGAGGGCCGATGAGAGGAATGATGGGCGGCGGATCGAACCTGCCGAATGGAGCTCCGCTCCGTGCGATGACCCTGCGCACGCGCGGTCGAAAAGGCCCCGCTTTCCGCGTCCCCGAACGCCTGTCCTCGTTCGACACGACGTGGGCGCAGCGCGCCGACGCAAAGAACCGCCGCGTGGAATTGTCGTTTCAACGGATGGAGTGGTTGGTCGGAGGCCGCAGTTTTGCGATGAGCGATGTCGCGCCGGAAGAGACGGTTGCCGCCGGTTCGACTCAAATCTGGGAGTTCATCAATTTGACGAACCCAATGGGCATGCAGGCCGCGCATTCCATGCATGTGCACGGCCGTCAGTTTCGTGTGGTTGATCGGACGGGCGGACACGCCACGAACACGCTGCGTGCAGGCCTGGTTGATGCCGGATGGATGGATACGGTGCTGGTTCTACCCGGGGAGACCGTTCGCATACAAGTGACATTCACGCGGCATCCCGGGCTCTACCTCTACCATTGCCATATTCTTGAGCACGAAGATATGGGGATGATGCGCAACTTTCGAGTAACGTAGGACAAACCAGCGTCTTTCGGACCTGGGCATCGCGGGTTGGTTAGGTTTCAAGTCTTCTGCAAAAAACGCCCTGAAATAGGAATGGGCCAGGGTATCGCCGAGAAGTTGTTTCCCGACAACTTGGAATTAAGAGATGAACCGATCGCCCGGTCGAAGATTAAGCGAAAAGGAACGCTTGGAAAGCGCTGTTGATGGGCGAAGAAAAGGATTTGCTCAAGGGCGCCGTGCAGGAGATGGTGCAAGAGTTCTTGAGTCGGAGATGGACGAAGCGGTGGGAGCGCGCAAGGTCGAGCGGACCACCAACGAGATCTTCGAGCGGTACCAGCGAAGCGTGGCGATTCGCAATGCTTCAGTTCGAAGTGCTTCACGCAGCTGTTGAGCGATGCGGCTACGAATTGGGCCCGACTTGGTTTACGCAATCGTCGGTTAGCGTCTCGGCTTTGCGCTCTCGCTCAGCGGAAGACGCCTGACTTGCATCGACGGGTGTATGATGCCTTCAAAAGCCACACGGAAAGCCGGACTTGTAGGCCGCCCGGCATCTAGTCAAGAAGGAGGTCTTTTATGAAGCAATACGAGATCGCACTCGCGCTCATCGCAGGCTTGATGTGCGTTTCTCCGGCCCTGTATGCAGCCGACAATCAGGTCGGCACCTGGAAACTCAATCTGGCCAAATCCAAGTACGATCCGGCCAACCTCGCACCAAAGAGCACCACTGCCAAGCTTGAAGCCGTCACTGACGGAATCAAGGCCACCGTCGACACCGTGGACTCCGGGAACAAGAAGATCCACTACGAGTTCACGGCAAAATACGATGGCAAAGACTATCCCATCAGCGGAGACCCCACCCGCGATAGCATTTCGTACAAGCGCATCGATGATTACACCTTCGAGAGCGTCAGCAAAAAGGCGGGGAAAGTGACGGTCACCACACGCAATGTATACGCCAAGGACGGCAAGTCCCGGACTCTTACGACGAAGGGAACCAACGATAAGGGGCAAAAGGTCAACAACACGACCGTTTGGGATAAGCAATAGCTGTGCGTGGTAGCGATCAGAACTGATTGCTGGTCAGAGTGACCGTCTCCACGGGACGGATTTCGAGTCGAACCTGAGCGTGGGTGACCCCGGCCCAATGAACAGAGTCAATGTCGTTGCCACGATCAGAAAGACACGGAAAGTCGGGCTCCAAAGCCGTGTGACGAAATGCGGCATACGATCGCCAATTTTCAGCAACGTTGTCCGGAATCCCGGAAGTGAATCCCTGAAAAAACACTAAGTTAAGCCGTGGAGGGATTGGCAGCTGCCATGCAGATATGTTTTCAGCCATGGATGGCAGCTTCCAGGAGCAAGGATGCTCCAAAGCTTCAGAATTCCGCTAGACACCCCACAAAAGGAGAGACTCGCACGCGCGTCTCTCCTCTCTCCTTTCTCTCCTCTCCCCTTGAGAACCCTTTCTCATTTCCTGGAGTTCAGACTGCAAAACGGAAAACCAATCGTTTTGGGGCGGATTCTCGCTAGCGCCATACTTGAGGTGTGACCGAAAAAGTTAAAGCGCGTTTCGTGGAGCCTATGCTCTTGTTGCGCAAATCTGATTTGCCGTCGGGTGAGAAGTGGCGATACGAATTGAAGCTCGATGGCTACAGGGCAATCTCTTTCAAATCCAGTGGCGAGATTAGCCTGCGTTCCCGTAACAATAAGGACTTCAGCGCAAGGTATCCAGCTATCGCCCAAGGGCTTGCTGGCATGCCGGATGAAAGCGTCGTCGACGGGGAAGTCGTTGCGTTGGATGAAACTGGTCGACCGTCCTTCAATGCTTTGCAGAACAATAGTTCAAGAGGACAGCCGGTGCTCTATTACGTCTTCGATCTCATGATGCTCTCCGGGCGTGACCTCACGCGCGAACCCTTAGAACGCCGGCGTCAACTCCTTGAAGAGAAGGTTCTGCCCAGGGTTCGTGAGCCCGTCCGCTACACCCCCTGGTTGGACGCCAGCCTCTCGGTCCTGATCGCATCCGTCCGGGCTCACGGCTTGGAAGGGGTTGTCGCGAAGCGAAGCGATAGCTTTTACGAACCAGGACAGCGATCTGGTGCGTGGCAGAAGATGCGTCTCAACCAGGCACAGGAATTCGTCATCGGTGGATATACGGTGGGTAACCCTTTCGACGCGCTTGTGTTCGGTTACTTCGAGAATCAACGTCTGATCTACGCCGGGAAAACTCGCAATGGATTCGCGCCGGCATCGAAGGTAAGTCTGTTCAAGAAATTCAAAAGTCTCGAAATCGCGGAATGCCCGTTCGTGAATCTGCCGGAGGCGCGGAGTGGCCGTTGGGGGCAAGGCTTGACGAAGGAGAAGATGAACCAATGCCGATGGTTGAAACCTCTGCTTGTCGGCCAGTTTGAATTTCTGGAATGGACTGCAGACAATCATCTACGCCATTCCCGATTCGTGGCCCTGCGCGAGGATAGGAATGCCCGCGATGTTGTTCGAGAGGACTAGTATCTTTTTGCATACCCCAGAACCGCGCGCCACGGGGGATTTTCAGTAACAATTCCTTGTGGTCGGCACGGATCAGCTTCGGAGACCTACATCACTTCTACATCATTAAGAGCGGCTTCAACTCTAACCGGGCATTTTCGGAGAATTCTGCTCATGGGATACAGTAGGCTACACTAACCGTTTGTCATTAATTTCATTGATGATCCTTCAGAGAAATGCCAGCGGTAAAGGGCCGAGGACTTCAAGGGAAAGTATGCGCAGTACCTCGCACAATCGGAACAGCTCGTGTAGATCCCTATGAATCCCCTGGAACTGATCGCCGAAGCCCGGACTGCTGACGGAACCGATTTCAAACTCGTGCGCCGCGGCAACGAGTACATCATTCTTGCGGACGGAAAAAGTCTGATGTCTAACCGCATGCACGGGTCGGAGGAGGCGCTCGCGATGTTCGGCCTCCGGCAGGCTCGGACGTTGAAGCATCCGCGCGTCCTGATCGGCGGCCTGGGAATGGGTTATACGCTTCGAGCAGCGCTCGATCTTCTTGGCAAGGATGCGGGGGTTCTGGTGGCGGAGCTGGTGGGCGAAGTCGTCGAATGGAATCAAGGCGTGCTTGGACCATTAGCCGGATATCCATTGAAGGATCGGCGCGTTCGAGTGGATGTGAAAGACGTAGCCATCACTCTCCGATCGGCACGGGCGCAGTTTGATGCCGTGTTATTGGATGTGGATAACGGTCCGAGCGCGTTTAGTTCCTCCGCCAATGCAGGCGTATACGACGATTGGGGCCTTGCCGCCGCTAACGAATCGCTCCGTCCCGGCGGCATCCTTGCGGTGTGGTCTGCGCGTGAGGATCGAAGGTTCGAGCAACGAATGCGTTATGCCGGATTCAGAGTGGAGGTGGAACACGTGCGCGCCCGACTGAAGAAGGGCGGCCCACACCACGTCATATTCCTCGGCCACAAAACCGAGGATGAAGGTAGCGGGGCTCGTGGCCGCCGCCGATTCTAATGTCCTGGCAGCCCTTTCGGGCTGCCTCGTCGCACGCCGGAGGCGTGCACGGTTTACGTTTTTGTCGATGAACAAAGGTCAGCTAAACATGTCGAAGGTCTGGAACGAGCCATTCAAGATCGATGCCGTGTCCTTGAAACCCAGCCAGCCGGAGATCATCGTGGCGTAGACCTGGCGAAAATCCGTCGTGTGAATGAGATTGTCGCCTTCATCCAACCGGGTCAGGCTTGGGACCTGTCCGTAGTGTCCACCTTTTACTTTCTTCCCCGCGGCAAACATCAGGTTGGCTGTGCCGTGATCGGTTCCGAGGCTGGTGTTCTCCGGCACGCGCCTGCCGAACTCTGAGAAGATCATCAGCGCGACGTCGTCGGCCCGCCCGATTCGTTCCAGATCGACGAGGAATGCCGCGACGGCGTCCGACGTGTAGGTCAACAGCCGCTGGTGCAGATCGCCCTGGAATACATGGGTGTCGAACGCATTGTTCCGGTAAGCGACGTAATAAAGCCGCGCAGGCATTCCGGCATCGATCAGAGATACGACCTTCGGCAAATCCAGACCGTTGATTCCATAATCCACGGGCGACTTGTACTTCGCCCAGGCTTCCTTCACCGTTGCCGATGCGCTCTTTGCGCTTCGGGCAACGTCCTGGAGGAACCGTTGCGACGGATTGCTTACGCTGCCCGTGTCGACGTCCTGTGCGAAAACGCCGCGTTGCTGGTAAAAGCCCTCTCTGGCGAACTTCCGCGGATCATCGAACACCAGCGGCGTGTGCAGGCGGCTTCGCACGGCCAGCGACTGCCGGGCATCGATATTGACCAGAAAGTTCGGCGGCGCCTTCGGCGCCATGGCGTCGGCCGTCCGTCCGGCCCAGCCGTACTCGTCCCCGCGGTTCGGAGCCGCCGTGTGCCAGTACGCCATCGACGTGAAATGCGAGAGGGATGGATTAGCGTAGCCGCAGCCATGGACGATGGCGAGCTTGCCGTCTTTGTACAGCCGCTCGAACCCGGCCATGCCGGAACTGAAACCGAAGTGCTCGTCGATCTTCCGGACATTCGAGGCGCGGATGCCGATTCGAGGCCGTTGCCGGTAATAGGCATCGTCGCCGAAGGGAACGAGTGTATTGAGACCATCATTGCCGCCGGACAGTTCCAATACCACGAGGATCCGCGGCGAAGCGGACGGCCCGCCGGTCAGGGCTTGCGCCGTTTGTGCAAACAGAGCAGGCACGCGCGCCAGGCCGGTTGCGCCAATGCCGATGCCGTACAATCCCGTTCTTAAGAGGTCTCTCCGGTTCATGTCTTGCCCCTAGCTCAGCTGGTATTCCGGCTCACTCATGATCAAGTGAAGGAGAAGGCGCAGCGCATCCTCCATATAACTCTTCGCAGCCGTGACGTCGGTGGTTCCGATTTCACCATTCAGGAACTTCACCAGTTCCTGACGCTTCTCGTTTATGGGAGGCACGCGCATAAAACGCCGGATGAAATAGTCCACAACTTCCGTCGTGTTCTTCAAGCCCGCATCAACTACCATGCGCGACAAATCCACGTCCGCCGTATGCCGCGGGATCGGTTTCACCCGCTCCAGCGCCATCTGCCAGCCGCGGAAACTGCCATAGCGCGTGTTGAAGTCCTCATCGCGGTCGGCCAGCATGTTCGATTCTGCAAGCCCGCCTTCACTGCCGCGCTCGGGCATAGTGGCCGTGGAAATGTCCAGGCCGGCGCGAATCTTGTCCGCGACGATCCGGACGTCGGCCGAGGGATTGGCGCGATCCGGAGGAACGAAATTAATGTCGGGAAACAAAACGTCCCGCGCGAAGTTGCCCCGTTCCAGCAGCAGTCCCGGCGTTATCCAGCTTCGCCCGCCGGACCAGCCGGCAACCGTTGGCGGCGAGAACAGCCGCTGTCCCAGCGTTCCAGTAGCCACATTGAAGTCCGGCACACCCGGCGCGGTCTTCAGGCCCATCTTCCGGAACGTGGAAACGGCGAGCTGCACCGGACTCTTGATTTGCGTCCCCACCGAAGTGGGGCTGTAGAAATCCCGCGAGAGGAAAATCGCTTCCAGCAGCGGGCTCAGGTTGTAGTTTGCGCCGCGAAGGATGCCGGCCAGTTTCTCCTGCAATTCGGGAGACGGATCCTGCCTCACGAAGTAGCGGTAGATTTTGCCGGCGATATAGCGCGCCGTGACGGGTTGCTGGAGGATGATATCGATGATCTGCACTCCGTCGAAGTTTCCGGTCTTGCCCAGAAAAGTCTTCGGACCGTTGTCGTGCTGTTCCTCGTTCACCACGAACTTCAGGTCCGTGTAATTCCATCCCGTGAATGCGCGCGCGGCTTCCCGGATGTCCTTCTCCGTATAGTTGCCGACGCCCATAGTGAAGAGTTCCATGATTTCTCGAGCGAAATTCTCATTGGGTGCGCCTTTGACGTTCACGCCCGCGTCGAGGAAGGAAAGCATCGCCGGGCTTTTCGCCTCGGCGATCATCAGCTCGCGGAAGTTTCCGGTTCCGTGTTTGTAGAACAGTTCCAGTTGGCCGAGCATCTTGCGATAGTCGCGGACCTTGTTTTCATTGACCGCGAAATGGCCGTGCCAGAACAACGCCATCTTCTCTTCCAGAGGACGCTGCGTGGCAACCATCCGGTTCGCCCACCAGTAGGAGACGCGCTGCGTCTCGAGGACGCTGGCTCGAAGCCAGTAAAAGAACTTATTGACGACGGGCTGCAGCGGACGGTCGCCGCCGGCCTTGACCTTGATCCCGAGGGCTTCGCCCTTTTCCTTTGCAAGCTTCGTTACTGCCGGACGGCTTTCCGGAAAGGGTTCCAGCCCCGGATCGTGAACTCCGGAATGATCGAATGCGGGAAGGTTGTTTTCGATCTTCTGAAAATAGACCAGCTGGCGGACTGCTTCGGCCGGCGTCAGTCGCGCCAGCGCTTGAATCTGTTCCGGAGTGCCGCCAAAGCCCGCGCGTTCGAGCAGATGCGCCGCGAAGTCATAGTTCCAGTCGGATCGCGCGATGGGAGTCAGATCGTCCTGCCAGGTGGCCGGTCCTGCCGTTTGTGCAAAAGCGGCTGGAACAAGGGCAAGCGCGACTGCCCAGTTCAGTAGTCGAAGCATTTCGGGACTCCTTGAGGGATTACTGGCATGACATTCTATTTGAAATCTACGTGCAAACAAATTCACGTCGTGCAATCCTCTCCTTCTCTTCTACTCCGGCAGACCGACGCGCTGAATCAGGCTCTCGAACTCCGGATCCGACTTCCACGGTTCCGGCCAGCGCCTCAGACTCAATAACTGGGCATCGCGCTCCTCGTATGCCTTCTCGAGCAGGCTCAGGATTCTGGTCTTCTCACGATAGCTGTCCGGCAGGCGCGAGTAGATGTTGGCAAGAAATCCAGAGGACAGGTATTTCTTCTTCTTTAACTCCGCCTCGATACGTTCGACATCGGGTTTCTTGCCGGCCAAGGCATAGCCGCCTAAGAGGGCATGGAGCGCCAGGGGCATTCTGCCGGACGACTCCGCGCCCTTCTCCAGTTCGGGAATCGCGTCTTCGTACATTTTTCGACCCGCCAGGCTCATCCCGTTTGTCGTATGGATTGCCCAGAAGTCCGGTTCGAGCTCGCGGAGTTTTCGAGAATGCCCGGCGAATTCTTCCGCATTGTCTGGGCCCGTCAGATAAAACAGAAAGTGCGCGTTCAGCATTAAGTCCAGCGGTTCAAACTGCACTGCAAGCCGGCTCTCCTTGAGCGTTTCCTCTCCATTGCCAATCATCGACCAATAATGGGCATACCAGTGATGCGTGATCGCATACTTCGGATTCAACTCCACAGCACGATCGAATTCCTGACGGGCCCTCGCCCAGTCCCAATCGTAGAACAGCAGCGGCGCACCTAAGGCGGCGTGGGCCTCCGCGAGCGTGTCGTCCAGCTTCAGCGCTCTCGTCGCAGCAGCCTTCGCTTTCGGCCACACTTCGCGTGGGGGCAGGATGTTCAGATATCCCAGCGACGCGTAGCTATCCGCGAGTTCGGCGTAAGCGAGGGGATAAGTCGGGTCGAGTTCGACGGCTTGCTGGAAATATTTGATGGACTCGTTAAATCCCTCTTCGGTGGTTTTCTGCCGGTGGTAGAGGCCCTTGAGGTACAGATGGTAGGCCTCAGTGTTTTCCGTATAGTTCCGGGCGAGTCTGCTTTGCTCTTCGCCAGACAGCGCCAGGTGAAGTCTATTGGAGATCTCTCTCCCAAGATCGGTTTGGATTGCAAGGATGTCGGTCAACTTGCGGTTGTACTGTTGCCCCCAGAGTTGGGTTTGCCCGACGACATCCACCAACTCCACGCCGATCTCCAATGTATCGCCTTGGGGCGATCCGCGGATAGCTTGGCGAGGCCGAAGTCCAGAATCTTCACCTGCTGACGGGAGGTGACAAACAGATTCGCCGGCTTGATGTCGCGATGAATGATCCCTCTGGAATGTGCGGCATCCAGCGCGTCGGCGATTTGGACACCCAGGTCCAGGATTCGATCGATCGAAAGTGGTCTGTCGATGAGATGCTGCAGCGTTTGTCCTTCCAGCAGTTGCATCACAATGAAGGGCTGCCCCTCGTATTCGCCGACGTCGTGGATCGTACAGATGTTGGGATGGTCCATGGCCGAAGCGGCCCGTGCCTCTCGCTGGAAACGATCGAGTGCTTCGCTGTCTTTCGCCATGTCGTCAGGCAGGAACTTGAGAGCGACGTGCCGGCCCAGCCTCGTGTCCTCGGCCTTGTAAACGATCCCCATGCCACCGCTGCCCAGTCTCTCGATGACCCGATAGTGAAGTATTGTTTTGCCGACCATGCCCTGGACGGTTCTAGCGAAGTTCCAGTGTCAAAGCAACAAAGTTGTGGTAACAGGACTTGAACCAAACGGGAGACTTAACGATTTCTCTCCGTTTACTTCCGAAGTGTTGCCTGCCAGTTGGAAATAACTGTAAGGCCCTCGGCTTCTCCCGCGGCCTGATCGTTGTTGATAATCATTAGAAAGCGCTGACCATCTTTGGTTGCGTCGAACTCGTGCAGGCTGCCGCGCTGGAACTCGGCGGCGAAGAGTTCACGAGGAGTTTCCGCTCGCACGCCGTCCGGACCAGCCTGAATGGCGACAGCCATGATCTTTGCCTGGTCTTGCCTCTGGTAGTAGATTTCCTTTCCGTCAGAACGCCATTTCAATTCATAGGCCGAACCATTGGATACCTGCCACCTACCGGGTGGACCGCCGTGTCCGGGAAAGGCGCGGATGTACAGTTGGTTCTGTCCGGAATCATTGGAGGTATAGGCGACCCACTTGCCGTCCGGAGAGATCGCACCCGTACTCTCGAGGAACTCCGTATCAGCGATGGGGATCGGCTTGCGATCACCTTCCAGGGGTAAAGCCATCAGATCGCGATTGGTCCTGGGGTTTTGCTCTCTGTAGAGCAAATATCGACCATCCTGGCTCCAGTCCAGCACAAGTTTGGGGCTCGGTCCCTGCGTCAGCTGTTCCTCTTCGCCGGCTCCCGAAACATCCTTTCGATAGATTTGGGCGACGCTGTCTTCACGAGTCGAAGAGAAGGCGATTTTCTTTCCGTCTGGCGACCATACCGGTATGTCATCGACGAGTGGATTGAAGGTAAGGCGAGTCTTCCGGCCATCACGAAGTTCATGAATCCAGACATCCTGATTGACGATCTGGCCTGTGGTGTCAGCGCGAACCGCAGCAACGCGTTCACCCGTGGGATCTAGCGCGACACGGTTGAACGTGTCGAGGGGCGCCGCCTCACTCTGAACTCTGCCGTCTCTGCTGAACCATCGGATTGAACGCTTTCGTTGAGCCGGCAATGCAAAATAGATCAATAGTCCGGAGTCTGATGGCCAAAATGAAGCGCGGATGATCGTTGTAGGGTTCAACCCGACCTGCTCGGCGACGGACACGGGATCACCAACGAGCTTCAGAGTTGCGGGGTCAAATTCCTGTGCAAGCAGCGCCTGATCCTGCATCCACAACAGGTAGTTCGGGTAGGGGCCGCGAGCAGGAGCAAACACGGCTTTCGCCGCGGTTCGCAGGATTTGCTGCCGTTTGTCAGGAGCAGACAACGAACTCGAATAGACTCCCTGAACACCGGTGTCCGAGCTCGCTATGAAATAGAGGAACCGCTCTCCATCCGGCAGGAATTGCGGGTATCCATGACCCGACTCGAGCTTCGTGGTGTCGGTTTTCGTGAGGGGAGTGGCCCCGCCACCCGCAGCGGGTACGCGCATTAACCCACCAGCACCGCCAAAAAGAATCACGCCGTTGGAGTTCCACGCTCCGGTGGTCGTAACCGGCGACTCACTTGCATCGGCCAGGGTCAATGGCGCACCACCGGTAACTTCAATCCGCTTAATCTTGCCGTTAACGTAAAAACCCAGGGACTTGCTGTCCGGCGACCAGAACGGGAAGTTGGCGTTTTCCGTTCCAGGCAGTGGCCGGGCGACAGTCGAATCGAGAGGCCTCAGCCATAGCCCCTGGAACTCAGGAGCGCGTGCGGAGAAAACCACATACCGGCCGTCAGGAGATGGAGCAAAGCCACCGTACTGATTGATGAAAAGTGAAGAGGCCGGCGCTTCCAGCAAAAACTGCACGGCTTGTTGTCGTGGTTCAGGCTCACGGAAGTGAATAGTGGCAAGTGCAACCAGGCCCGCACCGAGAAGCCCTGCCACGACCCACGCGACCCATTGATTTCCGGACCGGGGAGCCTCGGCCTTCGCTTCGGGAATTTCGGATGCGTCTTTTTGTACCAGCAATTGAAAGCTGCTGATGTGACGCAACCGCTTTTTCGGATCCTTCTCCAGGCACTTCTCGAGAAGGGGCCGCAGTGCCGCTGGCGCAGCGCTCCAATCGGGCTTCTCGCGCACGACTGCGGCCAATGTGTCGGTAAGGTCTTCGCCCTGGAACAATCGCCGACCGGTGACCATTTCGTAGAGAACGACACCGAAAGCCCAAATATC
>DASTBJ010000080.1:0-6798 GCA_035712125.1 Terriglobia bacterium | reverse complement strand
CGGATTCAGCGCGAGGCCCGGGACACCGAACGCGCGATATTGATAAATGCGCCCGCTGTCGAGTGCGCTATAGGCACATTCCGAAATGCCCCACGGAAGGTTCTGATCTGCCGAGTACGCTTTCTGAATCTGCACCGCTTCTTCGCAAGCGCGGGCAAGAAGCGAGTTCTCGAATTTCTGGGTAAAGAGCAATGGCATGAGGTACTCGAACATTGTTCCGCTCCAGGAAAGGAGCGCGCGACGGGAGGGCGTCGATACGCGAGGACGGGCGAGCGTGAACCAGTGATCGAGAGGCACATCGCCCTTCGCAATCGATACGAGGCTCGCAAGCCTGCATTCACTCGCGAGCAGATCGTAATGGCTGTTAAACGTTACCGGGTTTCCGACGGCGTACCCGATTCCGAACAGGCGGCGTTCCCGATCGTAGAGGAATTTCATATTGATCTCGGACGCCGCTTTGTTCGCCTGGACTTCGAGCGCCTTCAGGCGTGAAACCGTTTCAGCCGCATTGGCCCTCGCCTGGCGATATTCACGCTCGGTCGTTGCCAGCCACTCGGCAACCTCGGGACGAATTTCCTGGGAAGAGCGCCAGGCGAACAGGGCCGCCAGCGCCGGGCCTGGGCCATCTGCAAGTTCCTCAAACGAAGGCACCGACACCAGAACCTGACGGCGCAGGCTCACCGCTTCGGGACCCAGTGTCCGCACCAGCTCGTCGGATGCCCTGCTCAGGACTTCCATCCACCGCAGGTAGCGATCGATGGTGTTGCTCCAATCATCCAGTCCCGTAATGAGCTTCGCAGTCCAGTAGGACGTCTCATCCCCCGTCTCCACATTCCAGCGCATCGCCTCCTTGAGCTGAAAGCCGTGGTAGACCATCAGTCTCAGAAGACCGACTTGCTCGAATGCACTCGCGGCAGCGCGAACAGTTTGTCGAAGCACGCGGAGCGCGACGTTGAGCGACGGATCATTGCCGGCATGTGACCGCAAAATCTCAATGCAATCCTCGAGACCGGCGACTGAAAAGGATCCGATGATCGGGGATTTGGCAATGTCCCGGCACCCGGCGGCCGTGACCCAGAGACTGGCGATGAAGTTGCCGCTGTCGACGGCCGAAACGTACTGCGGCGGAAGCGGCATAAGGTCATCGAGGCTGTACCAGTTGAGAAAATGCCCTTCGTACCGCTCCATGCGGCCCAGCGTCTCCATCGTCGCAGAGCAGCGCCGTACGAAGTCGTCGGCGGTGATGTACCCGAAGTCCCGCGCCGACAGCGCGGAATTGAGCCACAGGCCGATGTTTGTTGGAGAGGTGCGGCGCGCGACTTCGACGCGCAGGGCCAACTGCGAATTGTCTGGAGGCAGCCAGCTCGTCTGAGGGCCTACAAGGTCGTCAAAATATCTCCACGTACGCCTCGCCAGCTGTCGCAACTCGGCGGTCTCAGAGCGCCCGATGGGCTTTATCCACGTCGCTTTATCCGGACCCTCCAACCAGCGCGCGAGCAGTGGCGATGCAATCCACATCCCCAGGAACGCGAAGGACGACAGAAAAGCGCCGCGGCCTGCAAGAATTGCCAGAGCGACAGCCGCAATGGCGGCGATGATTTGCATCTGGCTCGTTGTAATCTCCAGCTGAGTTTGACGGGCGCTTTCTGCCGCATCAGCCGTTTTCCACTCCAGCAGGTAAAGTTTGCTGATCAATTTTCGATGAACCACCCGGACGATGGCATCCGCCGACAGCCATGCCTGATGCGGGAGGAATGCGACCATCACGAAGGCGCGCTTCAGATCGTCCGCAGCGCCCTGCCAGCCATAGACACTTCCCTCGAGGTGCCGGCTCCAGCGGTCCAGCAAGGGAACCACAGCCGGAACACCAATCGCCACCGCGAGAACCAGGCTCCAGACTCCGGGCGAATCGGAGAAAAACATTCCAAAGGCGAGCAGAAGCAGAGATGCGACAGGTACCAGACTTCGGCGTAGATTGTCGACAATCCGCCAGCGATTCAGGATAGAGAGTGGATTGCGGCGGATCTGCCTCTCGCCGGAAAGGACGGTTCCCGTCGCCCATGCCGCAATCTGCCAGTCTCCGCGAATCCACCGATGCTGACGTTCAGCGAATGCCGGGTAGTCGAGAGGCAGATTTTCGAGCAGCTCGATATCGGATGCGAGACCGACGCCTACATGTGCTCCTTCAATCAGGTCGTGGCTGAGAAGCGTCTCTTCCGGGAAGCGGCCGTTGAGAATCCGATGAAACGCCGAAACGTCATAAATCGCTTTTCCATGGAAGATTGCTTCACCGAGCAGGTCCTGTTGCGCATCCGATACAGCGGTGCAGTAGGGATCCGTTCCCTGTGCGTCCGAAAAAATCCGAGTGAAACGCGTCGCGGTGGCTCCGGGTAATGCAATGCTGACGCGCGGCTGGATGATCGAGAATCCACGTTTTCGAATGCCCAGAACCGGATCGATCTGAACTCGATTCAACGGATGGGCAATCGTCTCGATCATACGAAGAGCTGTGCCGGGTGGAAGCTGCGTATCGGCATCGAGGGAGATGGCGTACCGTATCTTGTAGTTCAGCCGTCCCTCGTAGACGATGTCGCCCACGCCTTCGGAGAGAAAGGTGTTGAGATCTTCCAACTTCCCACGCTTGCGCTCTCGTCCTATCCAGCACTGCTGGGTTGAAGACCAAACCCGCGGCCGGTGGAACAGAACAAAGCGGTCACCGCCGTATTTCCGATTCAGTTCTGCAATGCCTTCGCGCGCTTCCTCAAGAATCTCCGAGTCGGACGGCGAGATGCGATGGTCGGAATCGACAAAGTCCGAAAACAGGGAAAATGTCAGATGGTCCTGCCGGTTGGCCAGGTATCGAATCTCCAGCTTCTCTACTTCACGTCGCACGACTGCGGAGCTCGACAACATCATGGGAACTACGACCAGGGTTGCAGACTCTTCCGGTATTCCGGACTGGTAATCGAGCTTGGGCAGTAGTTCCGGCGGAAACGTCGAGATCAACAGCGAATGCAGCGTCTGAATAGCGAGTTCGCTCAACGGGAAGGCCGAGAGGCCAGTTAACAGGGCCAGCAGAAATGGATGCTGAACGCCGCGGTCCCAGGCGAGTCCCCCTGCAACGATGCAGAAACTTAGCGTCAGCAGAGCGACGGAGCCGAGGTACACCGTCTCACCATGTCGGCGCAAGGAGCGAAGAACGCGTTGCCGTATTGCCGGACGGAAGGTGACGGTTCGCTCGAGATCCCGGACTCCCTCGTCGATCAGGTAATAGAGGACTTGATTGGAAGGCTCATGCGCGCTCGCTTTGGCCAGTGACACGGCCGCTCGCGCGATCTCCGACTCAAGGTGTCGGGTCTGGCGCGCGATATTGGCCACGACCTGACGCGCGCGGTCGCGCGTCGCGAAATCGCTGCTCGAATAAATTCCAGTCGGGTCCTTGCGAAGTTCCGATTCCGTACGGCTGACAGCTTCGAAAACCTTTCGATAATCGATTCGCGAAATGGTGCGCAGTGTTCCAAAAGCGTTGGCGGCCTGGAGAGCGTCTGCGGCTTCACGCTCATGTTCGGCGCGGACCAGGTCCGAAAGTGGCATGGTGAGACCTTGCCCGGCGAGAGAATGGAGAGCTGTCTCCTGATCCTGAAGCTGTTCGGCAAGTGCGGTTAGGAACGTGCGATCCCGCGCAAACGTTTCGCTGCGAAGCCTGTGCGCCACGTTATGCAGCGCTTCTGCTCCCTCTTTTGAACTGTGCGCGATGCGATCAGCCCACAGGAACGCGGCTTCGCGCAGCTGTTGGGCTCGACTCAAGCGGTACGCGAGTTCGGTGAGATCTTCAATGAGAACAATGCGAAGAAATAGTGGGAACGCCCACACCTGTGCGCTGTCGAGTTCCTGCTCGCGCTGTGCCTCGGAAAGGAAGCTGATTATCGGGTCGTCCGAAACCCTGCCGCCTGTCATGTCGACAAGATCCTGCGCCAGCTTCACAAGTCTGCCCAGCTGCGCGCGATGCTTACGATATTCATCGCGCAGTTCCTTGCGAATCTCACCGAGATGCAGCTTTATGAGATAGGCGTTGTCAATAACCCACTGTGCAGCGGGCGATGCAGGATGTCCGAGGCGCACGGACTCGACGAGATAGTCGCGCGCCGCATCCATTTCAGATTTGAAACGATCGAGGGTGCGCAGAAGTTCGCTCGGACCACCCGCGACCGCGTCTGCGATTGCCGAGCGTGACACTTCCTGCTGTTTGGGCGGTTCGCCCGCCGTCAAAAATATCGAACGTGCGCCGCCCGCCTGCAGCGTTTGAATCGTTTGTGACAGGTTCTGATCGAGCGAACGACTGAGAATCAGCGACTCGCCGGACAGGCGCAGGTGTGAATACGGTCCGGATGGAGGCGCCTCGGCGTCCGCCGGATAATAAGAGACACGCGCCTTAAGATTGCGCAGCTTAATCGACGTCGCTACGGCTCGTGACACCTCCGGAAAGAAGGCAATGACCGTGCGGCGTTCCTGAGCCCGAGCCCACACGGTTTAAACACGTCCGCGGATCGTTTTTGTTGCTAATGTGAGTGCCAGCAGAACCAGTGCGACGACACTTAAACTCTTGATTCCAATCGAAGAAGTAATTCCAGACGCGAGGGCGGAAAGCCCGCCGGCGCTTATTAATGCATTTACAATGATCCAACCACGCATTGTTCTTGAACTCCTGGAAAAGGGGCGACAAAACGGGCCCAAAAGGGATCTTGCGTTGACAATCGGTCGCGTCAGAATCTGCACGAACTGTGCCAAAGGGTCAGATCGATCGGTGATTACTGTAGGCTAACGAATGCAACCCCGTCAAATCTCTTAAGGAATTATCGGGGGAATAAGCGTTTCGGACGGTTGCACTTGGCTGCGGTTTCACCGTGATTTCCGGCGCGTTGTGAATGGAAATTGTCCACGTTGACTCAAATTCAGTCAGGATGAAATGCGCCTGGCTGGTTCGGGTCGAAGGCATTATTCTTCTTGAACATAACCACTGGCAGACCGGAGTCCACGAGGTGAAATTGAGGCTTATCTTTTGGGTGTTACTATTCGCCGCGCTTCTGGAATTGGGGGCGGTACAACGCGGTCCCGAACCGAGGCGTATCGTTCGCACTGCCGCGGACCGGTTGCCGCCTTTGGAAACCTCGGCATCAGCCGCGGGAAGTTGGCCGTCGTTTCGCGGACCGCAGGCTTCCGGTGTGGCGGACGGCGCGAATCTACCGGACACGTGGAATGTCAAGACGGGTTCGAATGTTCTCTGGCGCACACCTATTCCCGGTTTGTCGCATTCGAGTCCGGTCATCTGGGGCGACCGGTTGTTTGTGACGACGGCGATCAGCAGCAATCCCAACGCAAGTTTTCGTCCCGGTCTTTACGGGGACGGTGACGCATCGGCGGATCGTTCACGTCAGCGGTGGGTGGTACTGGCTCTCGACAAACGCAGCGGCAGGATTCTGTGGGAACGTGTCGCGTTTGAAGGAATCCCGGTCGACAAGAGGCATATCAAATCGACGTATGCCAGCTCGACGCCTGCAACGGATGGCCGCCTCGTTATTGCATGGTTCGGGTCGCACGGTGTGTACGCGTACGACATGAACGGAAACCTGCGATGGAAGATCGATCTTGGTCGCCAGGATGTCGGCGCATACGATGCGATCGACTACGAATGGGGACCCGCGAGTTCACCAATCTTTTGGAACGGCCTCGTCATTCTTCAGTGCGATAACCAGTCGGACTCTTTCATCATCGGGTTGAACGCCGATACGGGTGAAACCGTATGGAAAACGGAAAGGACGGAACTCCCGTCCTGGGGCACACCGACAGTCGTCCAGACTGCGTCGGGTCCGACGCTCGTCACTAACGCTTCGAACTTCATCCGCGCGTACGATCCACGCAACGGGCAGGAACTGTGGCGACTCGGCGGAAGCTCGAAGATTACCGCGCCCACGCCGATCTTCGCCGACGGTCTCATTGTTGTCGCTAGTGGTCGCCAGCCGGAAGGACCGATCTTCGTCGTGCGCCAGGATGCTCGCGGCGAGATCACGCTGCGCCGCGGCGCCACAAGCAATGACGCAGTTGTCTGGAGTCGCACGGCGCGTGGTCCGTACATGCCGACGCCGCTGATCTACCGCGGCATTCTGTACTCGCTCAACAACAATGGCGTGTTTGATGCCTATACCCTGCGGACGGGGGAGGAAATCTACCGTCAACGTCTGCCCAACATCGGGAGCGGTTTCAGCGCGTCTCCGGTTGCCGCAGACGGCAAGATCTATATTTCCAGCGAGGACGGAGAGATCACTGTGATTGCTGCAGGAAGTTCCTTCAAACAGATTGCCGTGAACGACATGGCCGAACCGTTGATGGCGACGCCGGCTATATCAGAGAGTGTCCTGTTTGTGCGCTCCTCGAAAAGCGTGTTCGCGATCGGAAGGAACTAGCGACATCGCTTCATCTCCACCACACCCGCGGAGTTCGACATTGTCAGAGGCAGAGGTTGTGAAGGGTCCCTCAGTAATGCAAATTATCAAAGTAGCGCGCGTCCGAATACAGTCATTCATTGACACTGATCAGATGCAGTTCCTACAATCAATGTTTTGGCTATGAAGTCGCTCTTTTACGTCGAGGAAGACTTCGTTGCCGGTCTGCTCAAGGATTATTTTGTCGCCGGTGCTGGCGACAGCGCCCACTTCGTGAGGCGCGGTTCCAACGGGCTCGCAGACAGGCTTTCGAAAGAGAATTTGGACCTGTTTCTTGCGCAGTCTGAGGATCCGAAGA
>DASTBJ010000079.1:0-4548 GCA_035712125.1 Terriglobia bacterium | reverse complement strand
TTTCACCGGTGTTTTTGCCATTGCACGATGATCCGCAGCGAGTTTTCGCGCCTCTGCTGCGGCACTGCGCATCTCCTTCGCAAAGTATTCGCAATGAGCAGCGGTTACAGGGCTCATTGGATGCTTCGAATCATGGCCCTGGGGGTTCTTCCTGTATTCGACTGCCATCTCATCATGGTCTTTAGCATCCGCTTCCAGCTCCGCCGCTTTGGCATCGAAATGCTTGGCGAGGCGTTCGTGCTCTGCCGGACTGTTCGCGACGGCCACTAGCTTCTTCAACTCCGCCTTGCTCAGGATTTGCGCCGTGGCAACGTTCGCCATAAGAGTTGTGGCCATAGCGACCAAGACCAGATTCCGTGTGATGTTCAAGAAACTCCGCATTTGGTTATCTCCTTTTCGTGAACTGACGTTATACGAAGCAATACCGAGACCTGAATCTGCGTAGCCCTCTTTGGATAACCGGCCTTGCTGTTCGTATTCGAACCGATGATTAGCACGCGGCTTGCCATTTTGGAATCTCATGAGTTCAAGTCTGGATTGAGCCCTTCGGCCAGCGGCGGCATAGTCGCCAATTCAAAGCCGGTCTTGAACTTGATCTGCTACTTTGACCTCATGCAATCCGCATGGTGCAAGGCCACACTGTTGACACTGGGGATTGAATGATGCGCTTCGGATGGCAAACTGTCTCTTACAGGCAAGCAGAGATCTTTAATTGTGACAAGATGGCAGCGAGCTGCAATTGGGGAGTCTTGCGCGAAAGATCAACGCACTTTGTCTCTGGCCGGCCTGTTATAGCCGAAGTTCGTGAGCTCGGTGGTGATCTCGGGAGAAAATCGCCATATACCAGGATTGTTTTCGGCCTGACTTTCGACATTGGATTGTGCGGGGACCTGTCAGACGAGTGCGAACTTCCTGATACGCAACTCGGATATACATCGGCAGGTATGCGCCGCGTGCGCTGCAACTTGTCTCGCATGTGCCTCAAGCTGTGTGCAGTTCGTTGGGGATGAAGTCATGAGACGCTGCGAGGAAATCTGTCGCCAGTGCGCCGAGGCCTGCAATGAGGTGGCTGGCGATCTTCCTTTGTAAAACCGTAACGGAGGACATCATGTCAAAGGATACCGGGCACGATTTGAGTCATAGAAGGCCACACTCTCCACCGACGGCCGGTCCGTTCCTCGAATACGATCTCACGAAGGAAGTGCATGAGCTTCACGAGGAGCCAAGCTGGAAAAATGGGCAGAACACAAAGACACTTGTGAAATACGATAACCTGCGTGTTCTTCTTACCGCGCTCAAGGCAAAAGTGCGTATTTCTGAACACAAAACGGAAGGTCGGATTTCGGTGCAGATAATCTCCGGCCACCTTCGAATGACGGCATCAGGGCGGACGTTTGATCTTCGTCCAGGGAGTTTGCTCGCGTTGGATAGTGGGATACTTCACGACGTGGAGGCGTTGGAAGATAGCGCCTTTCTGCTTACGATCGCGTGGCCCGGCAGGGATGGAAGCGCAAGGTAAGTGATTAAGGCGGGGAGTTGCTAAAGCGACTCCCTCCTGAGCAGCTGTGCATTGATCGCGACAGCAATCGTGCTCACCGACATCAAGATTGCGCCTAAGGCTGGTGAGAGAACGAATCCCCACGGCGCTAGAATCCCAGCCGCAAGCGGGATTGCGAAGATGTTGTATCCGGCGGCCCACCAGAGGTTTTGCATCATTTTCCTATACGTTGCGCGACTGAGGGAGACGATGCGCGACACGTCTCGAGGATCACTTCGCACCAGGACGATATCGCCCGCTTCGACTGCAACATCTGTCCCCGCGCCTATTGCGACGCCTACATCGGCGGTTACCAACGCAGGCGCATCGTTTACGCCGTCGCCGATCATCGCCACCTTTTTCCCAGCGCGCTGCAATTTTTGAATTTCTTCGGCTTTGTGTTCCGGAAGGACCTCGGCGAGCACCTGAGTGATGCCGAGCTCGGAGGCGACAGCCTCTGCGACGGCTTTGGCGTCGCCGGTCAGCATCACGATCTCGATCCCTTGCTCTTTCAGTCGCGTCACCGCCTGACGCGCCTCATCACGCACAACGTCCGCGACGACGAGGACGCCCAGGATGCGATTCTGCTCGCAGAGATAGATGGCGGCACGGCCGGCCGCAGATGCGCGATCCACCATGGAAGAGAGGGCCGGCGTTGCCTGGAGCCCAAGGTGCTTCAACAGCGCAGGACCACCGATGAACAGACGCTGCCCTTCGACCTGAGCGACCGCTCCTTTGCCGGCGATCGCTTCGAAAGCGTCCGCGCGTGGAGCGACGACCTTTCGTTCATCCGCCGTTCGAACAATGCCCTGAGCGATCGGGTGTTCCGAGTTCCGCTCGACGGCCGCGGATAACCGGAGGATGTTTTCAGGCGTTTGTCCTTCGGCGGCAGCGATATCCACCACGCCGAACTCACCACGTGTCAGAGTGCCCGTCTTGTCGAACACGATGACATTGAGGTTTCGAGCCTCTTCCAAACCACGCCTGTCGCGTACGAGCAGACCGGAGTGTGCGCCTAAGGCCGTCGAAATCGCGACCACAAGTGGGACCGCAAGGCCCAGCGCATGGGGGCAGGCAATCACCAGAACAGTTACAAGACGTTCGATTGCGAATTCTGGCTCCGCGGGCCGTATGCTGAGCCAGACAACCAGCGTAACAGTGCCTGCGACGAGGGCTATGACGGTCAACCAGAACGCTGCCCGGTCGGCAAGCGCCTGGGCGCGCGACCGTGAGGTCTGCGCCTGCTCCACCAGCCGCATGATTCCCGCAAGAGCTGTGCGTTCTCCTGTTCCCGTCACTTGCACGCGCAACGCGCCCGAGCCGTTGACAGTGCCTGCGATAACGGCAGCTCCCGCGTCTTTCCTTACCGGGCGGGATTCGCCGGTGATCATGGACTCATTAACATCGCTAGAACCCTCGCGAACGAGACCGTCGGCCGGAACACTCTGCCCGGGACGAATGAGAATCAAATCGCTATCGCGCAGTCCGGATACCGGAACTTCTTCGAGCCGCTCACCATCGATTCGAACCGCCATGTCCGGAAGAAGCTTCGCGAGCTCCTTCAGGGCGCCACTCGCCTGAGAAATCGATCGCATCTCGATCCAGTGGCCAAGGAGCATGATGGTGACGAGCGTGGCGAGTTCCTCCCAAAGGGGGGTTCCTCTAAAGCCCAGTTCCACCGCGGCGCTGAACACGAATGCTACAGAGATCGCCAGGGCAATCAGCGTCATCATCCCGGGCAAACGGTCGCGCAATTCGCGTGCAGCGCCTCGCAGGAAGACCCAGCCTCCGACGAGGAACACCGCCGTTCCGAAGATGGCAGGGAAGAGGTGGCTTCCGGGAAGAGGAGGCGGTGTGTACCTGAGCATGCCGGGAAGCATGTGACCCCAGATCAGAGCTGGGATGGTAAGAATGAGAGCGGCCCAAAACTTCCGTTGGAACATCGCCACGTTGTGGCCTTCATGCTTGGCATGAGCTTTCTTGCCAGCCATCTCGTGGCCGCTCATCGCGCTGCCGGAATGTTGATGGCGTTCGTCGGCTGTTGTTGGATTAGCTGCGTGAGAGTCGTGCGCTCTTTCATCGGAGTGTTTCTGGTGATTCACAACCTCTCCCTCAGTGCGTCGCGCTTGGCAGTGCCTTAGGTGGCTGCGATTTCCACAGAGACCTTCGACACGGTCGGGCTGGAAACCTTCCGTAGCAGTTTACTTGGCGGATCGTAGTTTTCCTGTTTGTTTTGACTTACGCAGGCAGGGACACGAGCGCGTTCATCACGCGGCTTTGGACGTCGAGGTGGGAGAAGCAAAAGCGCGCAAAAGTCCGCAATCAGGAAAGCGGCCCGCTAGATGGCGGATTCGCGCTGCAAGCTCTTGAAAGAAAGTGCCGAGGGACGGAGTTGAACCGCCGACGCCGGCCTTTTCAGGGCCGCGCTCTACCAGCTGAGCTACCTCGGCTCGAGTAACCTTGGAACGATAACCAATGCGGGTGTATGCCGTAAAGACCGATTTCAGAATGAGCGCAAATCCAACTCAATTTTGGGACTCAAAGAAGCGGCGAACCTGCACCGAAAAACCGGGAAGTACGGGCTCAGCAGTGATCGTGTCGTTGGAATCAAGCTGCTCGGTTTGAGAGAGAGACCGGTAGACGGTTACTGTTTTCTGTGCAGGGTCGACCAGCCAGACGAGAGGAACGCCATTCTCCAGATATTCTCCAATTTTCCTGCCGAGTTCTTTGAGACTGTCGGACGGTGATAAGACTTTTACAGCCAAATCCGGAATAACCTCACCGAAGGTTTAGTGTTGAGCAGGTCGTTGATCGTCGCGTGCCACTTGATCGACATCGTTGTCATTGTATTCCCGCCTCCGCGTCATGGGGGGAAACTGCACGTGGAGCGCCAGAGTCGGATCATTCATTTCAGTAGGATATCCGGGACAGTGTCGCGGAATAGCAGGACTTCCTGGGACCTTCGTCTACCGCCCGGTCCTTGGTTGTCCGCCCTGTTCGATACGATCGAC
>DASTBJ010000078.1:0-9439 GCA_035712125.1 Terriglobia bacterium | reverse complement strand
CAGGAGTTTAAGATCCTCAGGTACTTTGTTCACAACGTCGAGCGCGTGATCTCGCGGGAGGAATTGCTCAACCAGGTGTGGGGATTTAATTGCTATCCCTCGACGCGCACCGTGGACAACCATCTCGTCAAGCTGCGTCAGAAGATCGAAATCGACGCCGCGAATCCTGGGCACTTCAAGACAGTTCACGGCGCGGGATATAAGTTCGTCCCGTAACCACGGGTGAACGCATGGGGAAAACGCGGCTCCGAACGAAACTTGTCCTCTCTCTGATCTTTACCACCGCCCTCCTCACCGGCGTGAGTCTGCTCGTCGTCCAGAACTACCTTCGAGCCAACGTCATGAAGGAAATTCAGCAGGAGATTCCGAACTCCTTTGCGACCTTCGAACAAATCGTGGTCCAGAGACGGGAGCTCTTTGCGCGATCAACCGCATCGACTGCTACGCTGCCAAACGTTCAGAGCATGATGAGCATCAGCGATGAGCAGACAATTCAAAACGCCTCATTGGAGGAATGGGAAGACCATCAGGACAGCGCGTTGCTCGTGCTTGCGAATCCGGAGGGACGAATCAAGGGACTTCACACGTTGAGTGAAGACTTCGATCGGAAGGCTGTGTACGACGCCCTGCGTCTAACAATGCAGGAACAACGGCTTCACGACTGGTGGTTTCTTGGTGCTCATCTCTATGAAGTCTTTCTGGCGCCCATATACAGGGGTCCTCGGGAAGAACAGAATTTCCTGGGATATCTCGTCAAGGGGTTCGCCGTCGATCACAACTTTGCGGCAACCATCAGGCAGATCACATCCAGCCACGTTGCTGTCAGATATGGAAAAACCGTTGTCGCCAGCTCGCTCCCACACGATACGCGACAGGCGCTTTCAAACTTCGAGGATCCTGTTGGCGGCGATCCACCGACCAAGCCCGAGAAGATCCTGCTAAACGATGAAATCTTTTTCGCCGCATCAAACGGATTGCCCCCCGTTGGCCGCCAGCCCGTGACGTTGATATTTCTCAGATCGTACGACGAGGCAACTTCTTTCCTGCTCGGTGTGAACAAGTTGCTTGTCGGTGTCGGACTTGTTGCACTGATCGCTGGATCTGTGCTCATGTTTCTTATTGCTCACAGGCTTACCCGGCCTATTTCGAAGCTGGCCTCCGGCGTTGTTGCCCTCGAAAAAGGCGACTTCTCGTACCCACTGCATCTTGACCGCGACGACGAGGTGGGAGAACTTACGCGCGCATTCGACACAATGAGGAAGACCCTGAAAGAGAGCCAGCAGCATTTGCTGCACGCCGAACGGCTCGCAACGATCGGCAGAATGGCGAGCACGATTTCTCACGATTTGCGGCATCCGCTGACGGCGATTCTTGCGTATGCGGAACTTCTTTCTGAAGGCAAGCTCGACAACAGGCAGCGAGCCGAAATGTATCAGCAGATTCGTTCGTCTGTGAACAACATGGCCGAGTTGATCGGCTCTTTGCTCGAGTTCTCCAAGGCTCAGGAAGCCCTGAAGCTGACCTACGGCGACTGTGTGGAGACCCTCCAGGACACCATACGAACGGTCAAGCTGAAGCCGGAGTTTCGCGGGATACAACTAACGCTTCTGCACGAAGGGCCCACGCAGGGCTGGTTCGACTTTGCAAAGCTTGAACGTGTTTTCAGCAACCTCCTGAAAAACGCGTGCGAGGCCGTTGACGATGCCGGGCGCGTCCGCGTTGTAGCGCTTGGCTCCAACAATCACGTGGAGATCTCGGTCTCGGATAATGGATCTGGTATCCCGGAGAATATCCGCAACGATGTCTTCCAGCCCTTCGTCACTTTCGGTAAGGCAGACGGCACCGGCCTGGGTCTTGCCGTCGTCCAAAAGATTGTCCTCGACCATGGCGGCCAGGTCGCCGTGGAATCCACGGGATCACAGGGCACCACCTTTAAGCTGATCCTGCCTCTGACGTCCGCGCAAAAACCTCCGCTCGCTGACGAACTCTCCAAAAGCGCATTCTAAATTTTTACAAATCAACCATAGGACGCTGACACTCGCTCGGATTCCGTGTGGTAGCGTCCGCGTTCAATCAGGTGTCTCAGTTGACCGGGGTGATTGCCGGGATCGGAGGTTGCTCCTGTTTTTTCGGAGCGCGTGGGGGCTTCGATTCCCGGCAACCACCCCAATTTTTGAGCCAACCCTGAAACACCATTGGAGTTGTTTCGTCATGGTTGATTTCCTGAAAAAGGATGTTCAGACGCCGCTTTACGGCTGTTACCTCGCATCGGGAATATCTCTCCGAATCGAAACCAATTCCGAATCGATCCTGTCGATTGCTCGCGCCAACTTCGAGTCCCTGGACGACTCGCATGTTAAGAATGAAGTTCGGCTCCGACTGTGGGTCGAGGATGCGCATGACAGCCCGCAGACAAGACCGTACTTCCGCGGTCTTGGACATCTGGTTTTTAGCGGCTATGGCGAGCGCAGCTCGCTCTTGATCGATGTTGCAAGTCGCCGAGGCGCGGGGCGCTTCACTCAATCTCTATCGAAGAATCGATCGTATTGGAAAACAGTGGTCTTCCCTTCACTGCTCGCGATCGTCGCGCCGTCTGTCGGGCTGACCTCTCTGCATAGCGCGTGTGTTTCCGTGAAGGGCAGGGGATTACTCCTTGTTGGTGTTGCAGCATCTGGAAAGTCCACCCTTTCGCTGGCACTTGCGCAGGCCGGCCTGGATTTTCTATCCGATGATCGAATACTGGTCGGTACGAGGAACGAGGAACTACGTGCGTGGGGACTATCCCGCGAGATGAAGCAGCGAGCCGACGCTGTCCGCCACTTTCCGGCGCTGCGGCATGAAACCCTTACGGAGCGTTGGAACGGGGATTCTGTTTTCCGATTCGACCCTGCGGAATTGTTCGGCGTCACAAGAGCCGAGTACTGCGAGCCGTCCTGGATTGTTTTTCTGGAGCGTCAGGCCGCACCATCGTTCGTGCTGGAAGAACTTCAGCCGGAGGAGGCAATCAACCTCCTGGAACTAGATTTGCATCAGGAGATGCGCGAAGCCGCGGAACGGCAACACATCACCCTCCAGGCGCTCTCTAAAAAGACGTGTTACCGCCTGCGCCATGGGGGCGATCCCCATACGGTAGCCCGCGCGCTCGGGCAACTGTTCCAGCTGGGTAATTCGCGTCGTCAGGTTTATCGGTCCCGGTCAATCGCAGTTAACAAACCGTCTCTTGCCGGCGACCCTCTCCGGCGCTTCAGAGCTACCTGCCTCCGCGCTGATGTGCAGATGATGGGAAGACACTTGCGCATTGAGACAGACAGTTCCCTGGTGCTGAAGAGGGTCGCCGAAACATTCGGAACCTTCGAAAGCGTTCCCAAAGGACCACCGCAATTCACCTGGAGAATCGTTACCGAACAGCGTCGAGACCACACCGCACCGTGGCATTCGATGACTGCGTTCTGCGACGGGCCTCTACGCTACATCAGCCTCGGTCAGTTCAGTTTCATCGCAGCTGATCTCGCTCAGCGGGAAGCCATAGGGGTGTTGTCTGAACAACTTTGCGAAGACGACGTCGGATTCTCAACTGTCATTCTCAGCAGCCTTCTGCATCTGAGTGCCCCGCAGCTTGGATTGACCCCTGTCTCCGCCGCATGCGTCTCCAGGGGCAAGAACGGGCTGTTGCTTTTCGGTCCGCCTCAAAGCGGCAAGACCACGGCGGGCTACTGGGGAAAAAAACTGGGCCTGGAATTTCACGCAGATCAGGCAACCTTCCTCGAAGTCGACCGCGGCGCGGTGTATGCCTGGGGAGAATTCTGGCCTACAGCGTTCCGACCGGAAACCATGCGGTTTCTTCCTGAGCTTGCCCCGCTGGCACGATCCTTCACGTATCGCGATCGAACGTTCCTGTGCGTGGACAAGGGCTTGTTATCCGGCGTGAATCGTGGCCGCGTCGTGCCTGCTGCCTGCATCTTTCTGGAACGGCAGGCATCTTCGTCGCCAAGACTGATCCCACTGCCACGATGGGAAGTGTCGGATCAGATCTTCACAGATGCCGGCTCTGACGATGATCGCGTTGCAATACTCGCGATGCTGCGGCACGTCCCTGCCTATCGTCTTCTCTATGATGATGACCCGTCGATCGCAGCGCGTCTTTTCCGAAGCGTTCTGGATGCACATCAGTTGTTGGAGCAACGTGCATGAGGGCTCTGCGTGAGGCAATTCTGCACGAACTGAGTGTCACGCGAAATGAGTTGCATTCCGGGACGCCGTGGCGAGCTTTCGCGCCAGGGGATTGGGAGGCCGCTTTCACATGGCTCGATCTGAGCGGGCTGGCCATCTATTTTCTTCATCGGATGAAAGGGCCGCGCGCCGTTGACATGTTGCCGGAAAGCGTGCTGTCCGATCTCGAGAGGCGAAGAGCCGACAATCGTCTGCGAACGGAACGAATTCTTTCCGAATTCGGGGCGTTCACCCGGGCGTTTGATCAGAGAAACGTGAAGTATGCGGTCCTGAAAGGCGTATCGCTGCTGCCGGACTACTGTCCGGAGATGTCGCTCCGCACCCAGTACGACCATGATGTTCTCGTGGCGCCGGACTCACTGGATGCGGCGCGAAGGGCGCTCGAGGATGCAGGCTTCCGGCCGAAGGCCGAAAAAGGCGCCGAAGCCCCGCTCGTCTACCGGAAGTCCGAGCCCGCGATGAGGTTCTCTCGGAACTCTGAGGCGTTGTACTCGCCGCTGCTTGGCCGGTCCGTCGAGTTGCATCGAACGCTGTGGGAAGGAGATGAGGAGCGCATTGATATGACTCTTTCGGACGACTTCCTCGAGCGAAGCAGGCGCCGCCAGTGGGAAGCCATTTCGTTCATGGCCCTGTGCGACGAAGACTGTTTGCTGTTTCAGGTGCTTCATGCGTTCAAACACATTCTTCGCAACTGGTGTCGGCTGTCCATATTTCTGGAGATTGCCTGGTTTCTCAATCACAGGTCGGGTGACTCCGCCTTCTGGGAACGTTTCCGCAACCGTATTGAAAACGTCCGATGGGCGCGCGAAGCAACGCTGGTCGTGTTCACGCTTGCAGAACAACTGTTTGGTGGAGTCTGTCCATCGCAGATGCGGAACGTTTTGAAGAGTCCTGTGTCTCCTGCTTTGTGTCTGTGGATTGAACGTTACGGAAGGCGTTCCGCCATCTCCAATTTCCACGCCGATAAGAGCAGCCTCTTCCTTCACAGGGAGTTTGTGGACCATCCGGCCGACTGGGCGGCAATTCGGCGACGAAGACTTTTCCCCATGCATCGCCCACATCGGCCGCCCGCCGTCGTTTTCCAGAGAGGATTCTCAGCCATCGGCAGAATCTGGATGGAAAAGCTCCACGCACTGCGGCGCCTGCGATTCCATGGCATTGCGGGACTTCGGTACGTCTTTGAGTATCCACGATGGATGTTCCTTCGCCGGTTACGCCTCGCTGGGTCCGGGCGCTTGTGAGTGGGCGATTCTTATGTTCAACGTACGTGTCTATCTGACGAACGCATACCTGGCTTGCTTTGACCTCACCGTCACGTCGGTGGTGTGCGTGGCGCTGCTGTCGGTCGGCAGCAGAGGCTCGATCGTTGAAAGCGCAGTCCTGATTGCATTTGTGCTGGCGGTATGGCTGGTCCTGTCTCTCTATTTCGGTATGTATCGGTCTCGGCGGCTGGATTCACCGCTCGCCGATCTGGTCATCATTCTGAAAGTCTCCCTGGCCAGTTGGGTGCTTATTTACGTTGCCTCCACGTTGCCGGTCGGCGTAACACTCGCGGCGTTCCCGGTGTTTCAGTTTTCTGCGATCAACTTTCTGGTCCTCTCCCTGGCAAGATCCGCCCTGCGTGTGTGTTTACGAGAGCTTCGGCGACGTGGCCATAACGTGAAACGAGTCGCCCTGGTGGCTTATCCGCAACTGGGTGACAGGCTCGAGCAGCGGATAAGGGAACGTTCTCACTACGGTTACCGTATCGTCCATCGTATCGATCATGCCGAAGGGGCCGACGATAACGACTTTATGCGCCGGGTTCGGGAAATCCTGCGTCCACATTTGGTTGATGATGTGATTCTTGCGTTGCCGGCCCGCAACAATGACCTCAGCGCGCGGGTGGTGGCCGAGTGCGAAGCACATGGAATCAATATCCGAATTGTCCCTGATCTATTTCCTCTGATCCGCACGGATACTCAGATTTACGACTTCGACGGTATCCCTCTGGTAAATGCGCGGCTGTATCCGACAGAGTTCGTCGAATACATTCTTATCAAGCGCGTCTTCGATCTCTGCATTTCGCTGCTTGTTCTGTGTCTTCTTTCGCCGCTGTTTCTGATCGTGTCCCTCTTCATCAAGATGTCATCGCCGGGCCCCGTATTTTTCACCCAGGATCGAGTGGGGATGAACGGAAAGAGATTTCGGATAATCAAGTTCCGTACCATGTATCAAGCACCGTCCCTGGATCCGGACTCTCACTGGACCGTGCAAAACGACCGCTACATCACGCCGCTCGGCCGCTGGCTGCGACGCACGAATCTGGACGAGCTTCCGCAGGTCCTGAACGTCTTGAAAGGCGAAATGAGCATTGTGGGGCCCCGGCCGGAGCGCCCGTTCTTTCTGGAACGATTCCGAAATGAAATTCCGGAATACATGGCACGGCATTACGTCAAAAGCGGAATTACGGGTTGGGCCCAGGTTAACGGCTGGAGAGGAGACACAGCCATTCCGGAACGTTTGGCTCATGATCTCTTCTACATTCGAAATTGGGGCGTTTCCTTCGACATCAAAATCCTTTTCTTAACGATGGCACGAATGATTGTTCCGGGTACCGCCGGCCTTCAGCGAGAAAAGACACGGGAGTCCTGACGACATGAACATCAATCGACGGACCAACCGGAAACTGCTGGAGCGAGTTGGAGTCCTTCACCGGTATGCGGGCTGGATATTCGCGGGGGCGTTTGCATGTTCAGCCGGTGCTTTCCTGGTCAGCTGGTTCCAGCAACCTGTCTACCGTGCGACGACATATCTTCTCGTTTCAGAATCGAAGATCGGAGACTCCGCACGCGACACGAACCTCCAGCAGATGGCAATGCTCCCGACGTTTGTGCCGTTTGTCGATAACGATGCCCTCATCGATGAGTCCCTGAAGAACTTGAAGCTGGACCAGTCGCCCTACAACCTCACGGTCGCTCGCTTTCGCAGTCGGAACTATCTCGATGTACGAATTCCGAAGTCCACGCGGCTGCTGGAAGTAAATGTGGAGTTTCCGAACGCTCAAACCGCGGCCGACCTGGCGAACGAAATGGCGCAGGGAGCTGTTCGATATAACCAGAGGTTGAATGCAAGCGACACTGTCTCGACGCAGGATTTTCTCAAAAGCCAGCTCGACCGTGCGCTGGCTACACAGGAAGAAGCGGCGCAGCACCGACTCAAGGTTCTTGAAGAGGCTCGGATTGAAGATCGAGAAAAGGAACTTTCGATTCTTCTCGCAGAGAAGGACCGACTCTCCACGCAGCTGCAACAGCTTCGGCTGGACCTTGCGCAGAATGAGGGCCGCCGGCGGTCCCTGGAGCAGGCGCTCTCCAGCGAACCGGAACTGATTTCGCTCAAGCGGAGTGTGACGTCGGATCGTTTCGTCGAGGCGGCGGCAGAGAAAGCATTCCCGGAAGGAACGCCGCTGGTAGTGACCGAGGAGTCGGTGAATAAGGTTCGCGAAGAAATGCGCCAGACCTTTGTTGGCGCGAGTGTCAGCGGCGCCGCGCAGAGCGCCGGCATCACCGTGGGTGCGGCGCGCTTGAAGGATGTTAACGAAGCAATTTCCGACCTGATCAGCCGTATTACGGTGCTGCGAGCGAGGATCGAAGCCGCAAATCAGGCCTACATGCTTGCAGTCGAGACGACGAAGGCGGCGAGCCGCGACTACCAGGCCTCAAGCGTCAACGTGGGTTCCAAATCTCAGGACATCAAGCAGATTGCTCCCGCGCTTGTCCCTGAACGTCCTGTCAGGCCGAAAATCTTCATCAACACCATAATGGCGTTCCTGCTGGGATTACTGCTCTTTATGGGCTGTGTTCTCGTCATCCGCGGCTATCGGGAAGCACGATCGCCCCAGTCGTTTGACGTTGAAGAAGTCAATGTTGCGGAAGTTGTGGGCGCTCGCGGGCGCTGACCAGATGATGTCCTCCGTACTGCCGCGACGGTTATTTATCAACGGGACTTCTATCTTTGGTGGCGAAGCGATCGCGCGTCTGGCGACGGCCCTCATGGCCCTGGTGGTCGCTCGATTCTATGGGCTGGAGGCTCTCGGCAACTATGGATACGCCCTCGCCCTGGCGAGCGTCTTACTGATCGTTCCCGACCTCGGGCTGCACCTGTTTGTCGTGCGCGAGATTGCCTCCTCCGCATCGAAAATTCCCGAAGTCTTCTGGAATGTGCATGGGTTGAAACTAGGGCTCGCGGCCACAGTGACCGCTTTCGCTCTGAGCTTCGGGGAACTGGCTATTGCGGACCGGGAACGGCGTTTTCTTTTCTACGTTCTGATCGTCCGAATTCTCCTCCAGAGCTTTTCTCAAGCCGTAATGGCCGTTTTCAAAGCGCTCGAGCAGATGCACTACATTGCGCTCCAACAATCCGTCAATTCGATCGTCGTCATCGCCTGGACAGCGGTGTCCTTATTCGGGGGGGCCGGGCTTCCTGTGTTGGTTGCTGGTCTCGTAGCGGGTCAGGTCGCTGAAACTCTGGTGGGTTGGACAATCCTCCATAAGGTTCTGCCGTTTCTGCACTTCAAACCCTGGAACCGGCAGGAGATGGCCCGGATCGCCGCCGCGAGTTTTCCATTCGGCGTCACGGCTATCCTGCTGGCTCTGAACCTGCGCATCGACGTTCTGGTTCTTAGCAGATACGTTCCCAGCAGCATTCTCGGACAGTTCAATTCAGCGGCCTGGTTCGTGATCGCGATGTTTCTTGGATCATCGCTTTTGATGTCCGTGCTGTTTCCGAAGCTTTCACGCATTCTCGAGCAACCCTCGGGTCTCGGTTCCGAGTATGTGCGCACCCTCCTGAAGAACGCGTTGATGTTCACAGCGCTGAGTTCGCTCGTCGTTTGGGTGTTCGCCCCGTTCATCATCCGAGTGGCCTTTGGGCCGGAATTTTCTCCCGCGACCCATCTGCTGCGCATTCTCGCGCCCGCATTACCTCTCGTCGTTCTGAATATTGTTTTTTTCTATATCTTTGCCGCTGCTCGCCGCCGGTTTGTCTGTCTTGCCACTCTTGGTTTCGGCCTCGTGCTGGGAACTGTTCTGAGTGTCTATTTGACAAGTCGCTATGGAGCTACGGGATCCGCAACCGCCGACGTCGTTCGGGAATTTGCGATGAGCAGTATGTATCTCTGCTTTCTCATTCAAGGACATCATGCGCGTCAAGCAGGGGTCGCGCTGCTGAA